>JAEZMI010000377.1 GCA_023414975.1 Pseudomonadota bacterium
GAGCCGGGCCATCCGCGTCTTGTCGCCAAGGATCGAGCCGCCGGAGCGCGTGGAGGAGGGGTCGACCGCCAGCACGGCGACGCGATGGCCCCGGCCTGTCAGGCGCGTGCCGAGCGTGTCGATGGTGGTCGACTTGCCGACGCCGGGCACGCCGGTGATGCCGACGCGCATTGCCGCCCCGGTGAAAGGCAGCAGCCGTTGCAGCAGCTCTTCCGCCCGGGCGCGATGCTCCGTCTTGCGCGATTCCACCAGCGTGATCGCCCGCGCCAGCATCGCCCGGTTGCCGGCGCGCACGCCCTCGACCAGCGCGTCGAGCGAGGGGAGGGCGTGAGCGGAGTTCATCGCGGGTGCAGGGTCCTGTCAGCCATGGGCGAAGTCCCAGTAGAGCTTGCGCGCGCGGCGGTAGACCGGGCCCGGCTGGAGCTCGCGCTCCTCGATGCGGGTGATCGGCGAGACCTTGGCATAGTTTCCGGTGGTGAAGAGCTCGTCCGCGCCGCGGAAATCCTCCCAGCGCAGCGAGGTTTCGACCACCTCGATCCCGGCCTGCCGCATCAGGCCGATGCTGCGCGTGCGGGTAATGCCGGCCAGAAACGTGCCGTTGGCGGCGGGGGTGAAGGCGACGCCATCCTTCACCATGAAGACGTTGGCGGTGGCGAGCTCCGCCACATTGCCGAGCATGTCGCACAGCGCGGCATTGTCGAAGCCCCGCTTGTGCGCCTCGACCAGCGCACGGGCATTGTTGGGGTAGAGCGCGCCGGCCTTGGCGTCCGTCACCGCGCACTCCACCGTCGGGCGGCGGAAGGGCGAGAGGGTGATGGAGGTGCCGCGCGCCGGATCGGGCATGCCGGCCTCATAGAGGCTGAGGCACCAACGCGTCGTTTCCGCATCGGCGTCGACGGTGCGGGCGCCGGGATATTCGGCCCAGTACATCGGCCGGATGTATAGCTCGGCATCGGGCGCGAAATGCTTGAGGCCCTGCCGCGTCAGCTCGATCCACGTCTCCACCGGCACCGCCGCCTTCAGCCCCATCGCCACCGCCGAGCGGTTGACCCGCAGGAAGTGCAGATCGAGGTCGGGGGTCACGCCTTCAAAGGCGCGCGCGCCGTCGAACACCGAGGTGCCGAGCCAGGCGGCGTGGGTGCGCACGCCCATGATCGGCACATTGCCCTCGTGCCAGGCGCCGTCGAGATAGGTGAAGGTGCGGGTCCAGCTGTGGGACATCGGATGCTCCGCGTCGCGGGCCTGAGCGGCGGCCGTCGGGTTCGGGTGAGCGGTTCTGTGAGCGGTTCTGACATGGCGGGAGCGCGCCCCGCCATGCGACTATGGATGCTGCGGCGGGCACATCCCGCCCGCGCGGATCAGTTCGCCAGCGCCGCCAGCACCCGCACCCAACTGCGAATGCCCTTGTGGAAGGAGGCGAGGTCGTACTTCTCGTTGGGCGAGTGGATGCGGTCGTCGTCCAGCGCGAAACCGATCAGCAGCGTGTCCTGATCGAGCGTCTTCTTGAAATGGCCGACGATGGGGATCGAGCCGCCCGCGCCGACCGTCACCGCCGGCGTGCCCCATTCCGCCGCCAACGCCTGCGACGCCTTGGCAAGGTTCGGGTTGTCGTGCGACACGGCGACCGCCGGGGACCCCTCGCCCCCGCGGAACTCGACCTTGCAGTCGGCGGGGATGAGGCTGCGCACGAAGGCGCGCACCGCGTCGCGAATGTGCACCGGGTCCTGCCCGGCGACGAGGCGGCAGGAGATTTTCGCCGTGGCGATGGAAGGGATGACGGTCTTCGACCCCTCGCCGATATAACCGCCCCACATGCCATTGACCTCGAAGGTCGGGCGCGAGGTGGTCATCTCCACCAGCGAGCGCCCCTGCTCGCCGATGGGCTGCGACAGGCCTATGGGGCCGAGGAAAACTTCCGGCGTCAGGCCGAGCGCGTTCCACTGCGCCTTCACCGCGTCCGGCGGTTCGACCACGCCATCATAGAAGCCGGGAATGGTGATGCGTCCGTCCGGCCCGTGCACCGCGCCGATGATCGTGGAGAGAACATGCAGCGGGTTGGCGGCGGCCCCGCCGTAATAGCCGGAATGCAGGTCGCGGTTGGCGCAGGTGACGACGATCTCGTCATGCATCAGCCCGCGCAACGAGATCGTGATGGCCGGTGTGGTGGCGTTCCACATGGAGGTGTCGCAGACCAGCGCCAGATCGGCCGCGAGCGCCTCGCGGTTCGCCTGCAGGAAGGGCGGAAGGTTGCCCGAGCCGTTCTCCTCCTCGCCTTCGACCATGATGGTGACATCGACCGGCAGCGTGCCCGTGACCTCGAGATAGGCCCGGCAGGCCTCCACGAAGGTCATGACCTGGCCCTTGTCGTCGGAGGAGCCGCGCGCGACGATACGCTTCACCCCGTTCGGCCCCTCGACGATCTTGGGCTCGAAGGGCGGGTTCTCCCACAGTTCCAGCGGATCGACCGGCTGGACGTCGTAATGGCCGTAGAACAGCACGCGCTTGCCGGTGCCGAGCTGCGAGGTGCCGGTGACGACCGGGTGGCCGGGCGTGTCGTTGAGCTTCGCCGTGAGGCCGAGCCCGGCGAGGTCGTCCACCAGCCACTGGCCGGCGCGGCGGCACTCGCTCGCATAGGCGCTGTCGGTCGAGATGGACGGAATGCGCAGGAAGGCGAAGAGCCGTTCGAGCGCTCCGTCGAGATCGGCATCGACGGCGGCGAGGACGCGATCGAGATCGCTCATCAGTAAGATCCTTATGCATGTGGCCCCGCCAGCGCGGGGGTAGGGAAGGCTAACGCCGGCGCGCGCCGCCGAGAATGTTGCGCAGGATCGCCTTGGTGACCTGATTGGTCACCTCGCGTGTTACCTGCCGCGTCACCTGCTCGCCGATGGTCATGCGCCCGCGCGTGCGCCCGCCACCGAACAGGCCGCCCAGCACATCGTCCAGCCAGCCGCCGCCGGTGGCATCGGCCTGCGTCGGTGAGGGGGGCTGCGCCGGTGAGGGGACCTTCTCCGGCGCGGGACTCTCGGCGGCACGCCTCGCGAGCATCTCATAGGCCGAGTCGGCGTCGAGCGTTTCGTCATAGACGCCCCGGACAGGGCTGCGCTGGATCGCGACCCGCCGCAGCTCAGGCGTGATCGGACCGACCCGGCCGGCGGGTGGGGCGATGAGGGTGCGCTGGACCATGGAAGGCGTGCCATTGCCCTCAAGCGTCGAGACCAGCGCCTCGCCCTTGCCGAGTTCGGTGATGACGCGGGCGGTGTCCAGTGCCGGGTTGGGCCGGAAGGTCTCGGCGGCGGCCTTCACGGCCTTCTGGTCGCGCGGGGTGAAGGCGCGCAGCGCATGCTGGACCCGGTTGCCGAGCTGGGCGAGCACGGTTTCCGGAACGTCGAGCGGGTTCTGCGTGACGAAATAGACGCCGACGCCCTTGGAGCGGATGAGCCGCACCACCTGCTCGATCTTCTGCAGCAGAGCCTTGGGCGCGCCGTCGAACAGCAGGTGTGCCTCGTCGAAAAAGAACACCACCTTGGGCTTGTCGGGATCGCCGACCTCGGGAAGCTCTTCGAACAGTTCCGACAGCAGCCAGAGCAGGAAAGTGGCGTAAAGCTGGGGGGCGCCCATCAGTTTGTCGGCGGCGAGGATGCTGATCGTGCCATAACCCGACCGCGGCTCGACGCGCATGAGATCGCTGATCTTCAGCGCCGGCTCGCCGAAAAAGGCGTCCGCGCCCTGATTTTCCAGCACCAGCAACTGGCGCTGGATGGCGCCGACCGTCGCGGCCGAGACATTGCCATAGGTGGTGGTGAGCTTGCCCGCATGCTCCGCCACGAAAGCGAGCATGGCGCGCAGGTCCTTGAGGTCCAGAAGTAGAAGGCCCTGCTCGTCGGCGACGCGGAAGACGACGTTGAGCACGCCTTCCTGCACCTCGTTGAGGTTCATCAGCCGCGCCAGCAGGAGCGGGCCCATCTCGGACACCGTCGCCCGCACCGGGTGTCCCTGTTCGCCGAACAGATCCCAGAAGATCACCGGAAACTCGTCCGGCACATAGTCGATGCCGATCTCCGCGCAGCGCTTGAGAATCCAGTCCTGACCCTCGCCGGGCATGGCGATGCCGGAGAGGTCGCCCTTGATGTCGGCGGCGAAGACGGGGACGCCGGCGCGCGAAAAACCCTCCGCCAGCGTCTGCAGCGTCACCGTCTTGCCGGTGCCGGTGGCGCCGGTGGCGAGGCCATGCCGGTTGGCGAGCTTGAGCGTGAGATATTCGGGCGTGTCGCTGCGGCCGAGAAAAATCTTGCCGTCGATGTCACCGGACATGGTGGTCCTCTGCGGGCGTTTCACCGTGCCCCTGTTAGAGCGCGCTCCGGGCGGGGAGGCAAGCGGGCGCGTTGACGACGGGCGCGACGTTCTCCTCAGCCCGACCGCCACGCTCGGCATCGCCTATACCGGCCACTATGGCGACGGCGTCACCGAGAACGGCCTCAACGCCCGGCTCAGCGTCAGGTTCTGAGGCGGGGAAGGGGTAGCCATGGCGCCCGGCGGCGTCTCAAGCCTTGCCTTCTCCCGCGCGTCGCGCGAATTGAAGGGCAGGACACGCCAGCCGGAACCGCCATGGCCTCACTCACTCCGCCCACCGACCGCGTCTTCGATGCGTGCGGCCGCCGGCTCGATTATGCCGGCCGCACGCTCATCATGGGCATTCTCAATGTGACGCCCGATTCCTTCTCCGATGGCGGGCGCAGCGCCGTGCTCGACGATGCCGTGGCGAATGCCCGGCGCATGGTCGCGGAGGGCGCGGATATTCTCGATATCGGCGGCGAATCCACGCGGCCGGGCCACACGCCGGTGCCGGTGGACGAGGAACTGCGCCGCGTGCTGCCGGCGATCGGGGCGCTGGCGGAACTGCCCGTGCCCATCTCCATCGATACCCAGAAGGCCGCCGTCGCCGAGGCGGCGCTGAAAGCCGGCGCGGTGATCGTCAACGACATCTGGGGTCTGATGGGCGACCCGGACATGGCCCGCGTCGCCGCCGCCCACGATGCCGGCGTCGTCGCCATGCACAACCGGGCCAGCGTCGATCCTGCCATCGATATCGTCGCCGACATCATCGGCTTCTTCGAACAGGCGCTGGAACGGGCGGTGCGCGCGGGCATCCGGTCCGACCGCATCGCGCTCGATCCCGGCATCGGCTTCGGCAAGAGCTTCGAGCAGAACCTGAAGGCCATCGCCGCGCTGGCCGAGATCGGCAGGCTCGGCTTTCCGGTGCTGCTCGGCACGTCGCGCAAATCGCTGATCGGCAAGGTGATCGAGACGACGCCCGCCGAGCGCCTGCCCGGCACCATCGCCTCCAATGTCATCGGCATCATGGCCGGCTGCGCGATGATCCGCGTGCATGACGTTGCCGCCCATGTGCAAGCCGCGCGGGTGACGGAGGCGATCCGTGGGGCCGCCTGAGTTCTTCATCCGCCGGCCGCGCAAGGTCGAAAAGCGGACCGCCTATCTGTGCCTCGGGTCCAATCTGGGCGACCGCGCGGGCACCATGGCCAAGGCTGTCGGGCTGATTGCCCGCACCGGCCTGACCATCATCGGCCGTTCCTCGCTTTACGAGACCCCGCCATGGGGGCCGGTTCCCCAGGGGCCCTATCTCAATATGGTCGTGGCCGTGGAGACGGAACTCTCGGCCCGCGAACTGCTGCACATGCTGCTCGGCGTCGAGCACGCCTTCGGGCGGGACCGCACGCGTGAGGTGCGCTTCGGTCCCCGGACCATCGACATCGACATCCTGCTCTATGGCGAGGACCGGGTGGATGAGCCGGACCTCGAAATACCCCATCCGCGCATGATGGAGCGTGCTTTCGCGCTGATCCCGCTGGCGGAACTGGCACCGGATCTGGTGGTCGGCGGCGTCGCGGTGCGGACGGCGCTTGAGCGGCTCGACCGCTCCGGCATCGTTAAGGTTGCACCGCAGCCTCTGATCTACTGACGAAAAAGGGCGGCGGATCGCTCCGCCGCCCTTATCATCCTGTGCCGTGTCGCTCAGCGGCAGACTTCCACGTCGCGTGAACGGGGGTAGCCCCAGCGATTATAGTAGGTCTGGGTCTCCACCCAGCAGCGCGGGCGATAGGGGCGGTAGCCCGGCCCATAGGCCGGCACGTAGCGCGGGCCGTAGCCGCCACCATAGCCATAGCCATAGCCGTAGCGCGGCGGCGGGGGAGGCGGGGGCGGGGCGTAGTAGTTGCCGCGGTCATAGTCGTTCGCAGCGGCGGCGGCGATGCCTCCGAGCAGCAGCCCGCCGACCACGCCGGCCGCCACGGCGGCCCCGGTATTGTTGCGGGCATAGGAAGCGGTGGGAACCGACGCCAGCGTCGCCCCGACAAGGGCAAGCGCGGCGAGCTTGGTGGGGGTTGCGAGGCGGATCATGGCGGTCCTCGTAAGAACTCTGCGGTCGCTCGCGGCCGGGATTGGCCGTTGATGACGGTAAAGCTAGAACGGACGCCTGGAACCCAAGCTGAACCGCCTGTTGCAAAAGGTTCATCGAACTGAACGCATTCCGGTACGGCCGTTCATCAGCGGTTCATGTCGAAGCCAGGGAGCCCGCGCGTGCCGGATTTTGATGCCGAAGGCCTGGTTGCCGCATGGATTTTCGACGGCGCCGGCGGGGCGCGGCGGGTCGGCTGGGACGAGATTCACCAGGGCCCGCCCCGCGCGCCGGCCTTCATCTGGATCAGCCTGCAGCAGTTGGAACATCGCTACGGCCAGACCTGGCTGCACCGGGAAGCCCGGATCGATCCCGGCATCGTCGAATCGCTCGTCGCGGCGGAGACGCGCCCACGCTGCGCGCTCTACGAGCACGGGGCCTTCCTCAATCTGCGCGGCATCAATCTGATGCCCTATTCACTGCCGGACGAAATGCATTCGGTGCGTTTCTGGGTCGAGCCGAACCGCATCGTCTCGGTGCGCAAGCGGCCTCTGTCGGCCATGGGCGATTTCGAGGACGCGATCCAGCGCGGACGCGCGCCGCGCACCCCCGGTGAGTTCGTGGCGGACATTTCCATGCGCCTCGTGGACCGGATGGATACGGTCATCACGGCGCTGGCCGAGCAGGCGGACGAGCTTGAAGAGCAGGTCCTAAAGGCGACGCTGGCCAATCTCAGCATGAAGGTTTCGGAGGTGCGGCGGGTCGCCATCATCCTGCGCCGCTACATCGCGCCGCAGCGCGAGGCGCTGAACCACTTCTCGCTGGAGGACGCCGAATGGCTGTCCCCTCGCGACCGCAATCGGTTGCGCGAAGCCGCCGACCGCGTGACCCGCTTCGCCGAGGAACTGGATTCGGTACGCGACCGCGCGGCCGTGATCTACGACCAGATGGTGGAGCGCCGCGCCGAGCAGATGAACCATTCCATGCTGGTTCTCGCCGCGGTGACGGTGGTGTTTGCGCCCCTGACATTGATCACCGGACTGATGGGGATGAATGTGGGCGGCATTCCCGGCGCGGAGGACCCGAACGGTTTCTGGGCGGTGACGGCGCTGGCGGCAATGATCGGCCTGGCGCTGTTCGCGCTGCTGCGGGCCGTGCGCTGGCTTTAGGCGGAGCCCGGCGACGTGGATTCCCGTTCCGGGAAAATGTGTCGGAACAGCCGCCGGAGCTGGTCGTCGGCTCTCACGGCGCCAGCTAATCTGGTCATGTCGACAGGGAGGCGCGCCATGTGGGCGACGAGGATGACGGTGCTGGCGCTGGCACTCGCAGGCTTGGCGGGCGGTGCGGGCACCGGCGGTGCCTACGAGTTTACCGGGGCTTTTCCGGGCGGCGACTGCAAGGCGATGGCGCAGTCCATTCCCCCGAACAAGCTCTGGTACGGCCATTTCACGGGCCAGCGGGAATGGGGGCTCTATCTCGATCGGCTGCAGACGCGCACGGTGGAGGGCTGCTTTCGCACCAAGGCCGAATGCGACAACTGGCTGTACCAGTGGCGTTCGACCTACCAGTACAATTTCTGGGCGGATTACTGCGTGCTGAGCGACCAGCCGCGCCCGCGCCGTCCTTATGCGGGGTGAGGCTGCCGGGAGCGGCGGGCAGCAAAAAGGCGCCGGCCGTGCGGCCGACGCCTTCCTGATGCCACGGATGGAAACCGTCAGACGGCCTTGGCGTAGAGTTCGGCCACGTAGTCCCAGTTCACCAGGCTCTCGACGAACGCCTTGAGATAGTCCGGGCGACGGTTGCGGTAATCGATGTAGTAGGAGTGCTCCCACACGTCGACGCCGAGGATCGGGGTGGCGCCGGAGACCAGCGGGCTCTCGCCGTTCGGGGTCTTGGCAATGATGAGCTTGCCGTCCTTCACGGCGAGCCAGGCCCAGCCGGAGCCGAACTGGGTGACGCCGGCCTGGATGAAGTCTTCCTTGAACTTCTCGACCGAGCCGAGGTCCTCGACGATCTTCTTCTCCAGCTCGCCGGGAATGGCGCCGCCGCCATTGGGCTTCATCCAGTTCCAGAAGTGCAGGTGGTTGTAGTGCTGGCCGGCATTGTTGAAGAGGCCGGCATTCTTGCCGTAGGAGCCCTTCACGATCTCTTCCAGCGACTTGCCTTCCCACTCGGTGCCCTTGAGCAGGTTGTTGCCGTTGGTGACATAGGCCTGATGGTGCTTGTCGTGGTGGTATTCCAGCGTCTCGCGCGACATGAAGGGAGCGAGAGCATCGTAGGAATAGGGAAGCTCGGGAAGCGTGAAGGACATCGAAACTGTCTCCGCGTAAGGAATCCGGCGCCGCTGCAGCATCGGGTTGCGGGTGCGTTGGCACCTCGCCCGGCGGCTCCGTCTAGATAGGGCGCTCCGCCCCGCCGGACAACAAAAAGCATCGCGTGCGCCGAATTTCTTCTCCGCCCAAGGTCGTAGACGCGAAGGCGGTGGATAGAGGCCCCACGAAATACCCGTGGAAGGGGTGCATTTTCCTGTGCAGCTTTTGTAAAAGCGGGTCTGGACGTAAAGTCGATGTGAACAAGGCCGAGCGCGAATCGGTCGGGCGGAGTGAGTTGATGGGTGCAATTGTCATCGGCGTCGGCGTAGCGGTGGCCGTTATCGGCTTCGTCTTCGGCGTGTTAGGCCTGAACAGCTCGGAAACCACTTCCGGCGCAGCGGTACTGACATCCGGCAGCATCGGTTTTGTCGGCGGGTTGCTCCTCATGGCGCTGGGGCTGGTGCAGCGGGCACTGGTCGAGGTGTCGAACCGGCTCGAAGGCATCATCCAGTTCGAGGAGGAAGAGGCGACCCACCTGCACCAGGAACTGGAGTACGCCCACGCCCACCCGCTGAATCTCGGCCCGGACAGCTTCGATCCTTTCGACGCCGAACCCGAACTTCCCCCGGTGCCTGCGCCCAAGCCTGCCAAGGCCGCGAAACCCGCCAAAGCGGCGCCGGCGATCGCTGCCGAGCCGGAGCCGGCAGCGAAGCCTGCCTCTCGCCCCGTCAAGGCCGAGCCCGAGCTTTCGCCGGCCCTTCGTCCGGAGCCCAAGGCGGAAGCCAAGGCGACATCGAAGCCGGAGCCAAAGCCGGAGCCGAAGTCGGAGCCGGCCCCCAAGTCCGAACCGAAGCCGGAACCCAGACCTGCGCCAGTGTCGGCGCCGGCGCCCCTGGATCTCGACATGTCGGGCGAAGCGGAGGCCGCGCCCGCGCCTGTCGATAACGAGGAGCGCCCCGCGTCGAGCGGTGGCCTGCCGTCCTGGTTCCGCCGCAAGCGCGAGGCCGAACCCGCCCCCGTACCGGAACCGGAGCCCGAACTCGCTGCGGCCGAGCCGGAGACTCCCGAGCCGGCGCTTCAATTCGATCCACTGCTGCCGCCGCGGCCGGCCTCCGAGGTGGCGCGGGCCGACCTTGCCCGCCGGGAGGCCGAGAGCGAGGCAAGCGCGCGTCGCGAATTGCCGCCTTTCCTGCGGAGCGGTCCGCCCCCGGTCGAGCACCCGGCAGCGCCGGAGCGTACGGCTGCTCCCGAGCGGCCGGCGGCGGAACGACCGATCTTCCCGGGCCTGTCACCCGACAAGCTGGAGCCCCGCCGCCCCGCGCCCGAACCGCGGATCGCGGAGCCGCGCGCGGTCGAACCTCGCATTGCCGAACCCACGTTGCGCGAGCCAGCCCTTCGCGATCGGCCGCCGCGTGAGCCTGCGCCACGTGAGCCTGCGCCGCGTGAGCCTGCGCCGCGTGAGCCCGCGCCCCGCGAGCCCATCCCGCGCGCCGATCTCGGTCCCGATCCGGGGGCGCCCCCCGCCTTCCTCAGCGTTTCCGACCTTCTCGGGGATGACGAGCCGCCAGCGGAACCTCAAATCACCGTCCTCAAGTCCGGCGTCATCGGCGGCATGGCCTACAAGCTCTATTCGGACGGCTCGATCGAGGCCGACCTTCCCGACGGCACCCTGCGCTTCGCTTCGCTTCAGGAACTGCGCGACCACGTTTCCGGGGTTGCCCCGCGCGACGGATGAGGTGCGTCGCCGCCGTTGACATAAAAAGGGGCGCCGTGGGGCGCCCCTTTGCTTTGCGGCCGGGCCGGTGCGATCAGCCCGCCATATTCGCCGGAATCTCGTTCTCCATCGCGTTCGCTGCGATGGCCAGCGCGAAGGCATAGACCTGCGCGGTTTCCCCCAGCCGGTCGAAACGCCCTGCGGCGCCGCCATGCCCGGCTTCCATATTGGTGCGCAGGAGAAGCGGCCGGCTGTCCGTCTTCGTCTCGCGCAGCCGCGCCACCCACTTTGCCGGTTCCCAATAGGTTACGCGTGGATCCGTCAGCCCCGCGAGCGCGAAGATGGCCGGATAGTCCTGCGCCGCCACGTTGTCATAGGGCGAATAGGACCGGATGAGTGCAAAAGCATCCGCGTCGGCGATGGGATTGCCCCATTCCGGCCATTCCGGCGGGGTGAGCGGCAACGTGTCGTCGAGCATGGTGTTGAGCACGTCGACGAAGGGGACTTCCGCCACGATGCCGGCGAAAAGGTCGGGACGCAGATTGGCAACCGCGCCCATCAGCATGCCGCCGGCCGAGCCGCCATGAGCGACGATGCGATCCGCAGCGACGATGCGTTCGCGCACCAGATGTTCGGCGCTCGCGATGAAGTCACGGAAACTATTGGTCTTCTTCGAGAGCTTTCCGTCGCGATACCAGCGCCAGCCCTTCTCCGTGCCCCCGCGTATATGCGCGATGGCGTAGACGAAGCCGCGATCGACCAGCGACAGGCGGGAAGTGGAAAAGCCCGCGGGGATGGAAATGCCGTAGGCGCCGTACCCGTAAAGCAGGCAGGGCGCGGTTCCGTCCAGCGGCGTGTCACGTGCGTAGAGCAGGGAGATCGGAACCTGCTCACCATCCGCCGCCGTCGCCATCAGGCGGCGGGTGACGTACCGCGCGGGATCGTGTCCCGAGGGTACTTCCTGCCGCTTGCGCAGCAGGCGGGCGCGGCTCGCCACATCATAGTCCCAGACCTCCGACGGCGTGGTCATCGAGGCATAGGTGAAGCGGATCTCCGTCTTGTCGAAGCCATAGCCGGCATCGAAGCCGAGCGAATAGGCCTCCTCGGCAAAGGCTACGGCGTGCTCCGCCCCTGTCGGCAGATCGCGCACCACGAGACGAGGCAGCCCGTCCTCGCGCTCAAGCCGTAGAAGATGGCCGCGCAGGACCGCGGTGGAAAGGATCAGCCGGCCCGGCTTGTGGGGCACGATTTCGCGCCAATGCGCGCGGCCCGGCGTCGCGAGGGGCGCTGCGACGATCTTGAAGTCTTCCGCCCCATCGGCATTGGTCTCGATCACCAGTGTGTCGACGCCATCGAGATCGGGGTGGTGCTCGACGCCGTAGCGCAGGCCCGGTTCGCGCGGCTCGACCCGCACCAGCGGCGCCAGCGAGTCGTGCCGGTCGATGAGCCAGGTCTCGCTGGTGTCGTGGTCGCCGCAGGAGATCAGCCCGAAACGGCCCGACTGGGTCTGTCCCAGCGAGATGAAGAAGCCCTTGTCCGGCTCCTCATAGATGAGAACATCCTCAGCCGGAGGGGTACCGAGACGGTGGCGATAAACGAAGCTCGGCCGGTGCTCGGCGTCGCGGCGGATGTAGTAGAGATACGCGCCGTCCGCGCTCCACAACACATCGCCCGTGGTCTCGCCGATCTCGTCGGCGAGATCCGTGCCGGCAGCAATGTCGCGCACGCGCAACGTGTAATATTCCGAGCCGGCTTCGTCGGCGGTCCAGGCATACAGTGCATGGTCGGGCGACTGGCGGGCATCGCCGAACTGGAAATAGGGCTTGCCCGCGGCAAGCGCGTCGCCATCCAACAGGATGGTCTCGCCGGCGATGGCCCCGGCCGGCCGGCGGCAGATAAGAGGGTGCTGGCCGCCTTCGCGGAAGCGGGTGAAATAGGCGAACGGACCGTCCACCGCCGGGACGGAGGAATCGTCCTCCTTGATGCGCGCGCGCATCTCGGTCACCAGCTCGCGCTGCAGGCCGGCAAGGGAGGCGAACCATATCTGCGTGGCGGCGTTCTCGGCCTCCAGAAAGGCGCGGATGTCCGGCGCCAGGAGCGAGGGATCGCGCATCACCTCGCGCCAGTTTTCCGCCCGGAGCCAGGCATGGGGATCGGTGAGCGTTACGCCATGGAAGCTGCGCACGAGCGGCGGATGGGCGGCAACCGACGCAGCCGTCACGACGCGGACTCGCTGTCCGGGATGAAACTCAGCGCCACGCCGTTCATGCAGTAGCGCAGGCCCGTGGGCCGCGGCCCGTCGGGGAAGACATGGCCGAGATGGGCGTCGCAGGTGGCGCACAGCACCTCGACGCGATGCATGCCATAGGAGAAGTCGTGCTTCTCGATCACGGCGTCCGCCTCCACCGGCCGCATGAAGCTGGGCCAGCCCGTGCCGGATTCGAACTTGGCGTCCGAGCGGAACAGCGGGGCATCACAGCAGACGCAGCGATAGAGACCCGGCTGCTTCTGGCTCAGATGCGGCCCGCCGAACGCGCATTCCGTGCCGTGTTCACGTGTCACGCGATATTGTTCCGGCGTGAGCTGGGCTCGCCACTCGGCATCGGTTTTGATCACCTTCGACCGATGAATACCCTCGTTCATGGGATTTCTTCCTGATTTTCCTTCGTGAGATAATAACACAGCCAGGCTGCAGCAAGTCCGACGGATTACGACAGAGTTCGTTGTATACAGAGGAAGCTTCTTTGCCTCAGGGCTCAGCTATGGCCTTCCCTTAGCTATGCATGGCGCGACATGCTGAAATGCAACTAAAATGCGCGTATGTTGTCGGAAATATCTTGCGCGACGTTTTTGATAAGTCTATCAAGATGTTGATACTCTCCTGTCAAATCGTACGGGCTGAGGCATCATATAGTCTTACGGGTCGAGTCGTTGTCATATGCGTGCTCGGCATCGGAAATAGAAAGTCCGTATGTAATCTGAAGAATGAGCCATGAGCGACACACTCGAAGCCGCGAATTATCTAGAGCTTGCCGCCGATATCGTCTCTGCTTACGTGAGCAACAATACGGTGCCGGCGAATGAACTGCCTGTTCTCCTGAGCGAAGTGCACAGCGCTCTGCAGCGCGTGACGAAAGTTGATGCCGAGCCGGCGGTTGAGCCTCTGAAGCCGGCGGTGCCGGTTAAGAAATCGATCGCTCCAGAGTATCTGGTGTGTCTCGAGGACGGCAAAAAGTTCAAGTCGCTCAAGCGCCACCTGCGCACTCAGTACAATCTGACTCCCGAGCAGTACCGCGAGAAATGGGGTCTGCCGCCGGATTATCCAATGGTCGCGCCGAACTATGCCGCTGCGCGCTCGCAGCTCGCCAAGGAGATGGGCCTCGGCCAGCAACGCCGCCGCAGCCGCGCCTGACCATTCGATACGGACTTTTCTCACCGGCCGTCGCGTTCAATCGCGGCGGCCGGTCTTGTTTTTGGTGGGCCTGGCGCCAGCGCGGCATTTTTTCATGAGCAATCCGCTGGCCTGACATTCGGCCATCAGCCGGCTGAGCGCCGCGTGCCGGCCGGCGTCATATCCGAATCCTCGCGCGGCGGCCCGCCGTTCCTGCCTCAACAGCCGCGCAAGCGTCGCTGACCTTTCGTCATGGGTTCGGCCGATGAAGGGCCGCAGCGCGGCAGCCCGTTCGGCAATCTGTTTCTCCGGCTCTTCCATGCGCATCGCCCGGACGCGCTGATTCTGCGTCGTCATCGCACTCTCCACCTCTGGAGGAGCGAGTATGCGGCCGGCCGGGAGGGTGAGGATAAAATCCTATAATCCTGTTGATCGCGCGGAGGGAGGATCCAGGACGCCTTTCGTAGGCCCATTTGTTCATGTTGTGTTCTTGTAAATCGCTCATCGAGCATCTAGGCTTAAAGTCCTAATTTAAGGAGAGCCCGATGCTGTTGACGACATATGCCACCGGCGGGAGGGGGGCTCCGGTCCTCTCCCCGCTTTCCCTGCCGCTGCCCTTGCGGATCTGCGCCGAGGCAGTCGCTGCCGCAAGCGACGTCGCGCTGGACGACGTCATGGCGCGCGGGCGTGGGCCTCGGCGGGTCTCCACGGCCCGCGCGCTGGCGATCTATCTGGCCCATGTCGGATTGGGGATTCCGCAAGGCGAGGTCGCCGCCGCCTTCGGCCGGCACCGCACCAGTGTCGACCATGCCTGCGGCTGCATCGAGGAGCGTCGTGAGGTCGCCGGCTGGGATCGCTGGGTGGCGCGGCTGGAGGAGGAGGTGCGGGCACGGCTCCTCGCGGAGGTCGGTCATGATGCATGAGCGCAACCTTGAGATCGTCGAGGTCACGGTCAACAACGAAAGCGTGCGGGTGGAACTCGATCTCGACGAGTCACCGCTGGGATGGCTCGCGCGTCGTCGCGGGCGAGATGGGCGAGCCTTCATCGCGCCGGCCCAGCTGCTGGCCGGCGAAAGGCTGCGGATGGATTTCACCCGCGCCCAAATGAGCCCGCGCCTTACCGCCGACTGGAACGCACCGGCCCGCCGCGGGCGGGGCAGCGCGCCGGGGCTTACTTTCTCGGAGGTCGTGCTTGCGGCGCGTGAGCGGGTATCCCGCGCGGTCGAGGCGGCGGGGCCGGAGTTCGCCGGCCTCCTGCTCGATGTGTGCTGCTTTCTGAAGGGACTGGAGGAGGTCGAGAGGGAGCGCGGCTGGCCGGCGCGCACGGGGAAGATCGTGCTGGGTCTGGGTCTTGACCGGCTTGCCCGCCATTACGGCATCGCCGATGGCGCGCGAGGGCCCGCGAGGGCGGCGCTGCGGTCCTGGAAGGCGCCGGAAGAGGCCGGCGCGGCAGGAGACGTCAATTGACGGGTGTCGCCAGTGCCTGCCGGGCATCCGCGCGGATGCGCTCCACCATCGAGCGCAGCCCGTTCGAGCGCTGCGGCGTCAGGTGGTCCTTGAGGCCGATGCGCTGAAAAACCGCGGCCGGATCGGCAGCGAGGATGTCCGAGGCCGGGCGGCCGGAATAGAGTGCCAGAAGGATCGCGATGAGCCCGCGCACGATATGCGCGTCGGAATCCCCGACAAAGGCGAGGGCGGGCCCCTTCTCCGAGGGTGCGCGCTCGCTCACCAGCCACACCTGGCTGGCGCAGCCCTGAACCTTGGTGGCGTCGTTGCGCGCCTCCTCCGGGAAAGGCGGCAGGCGGCGCCCGAGCTCGATCAGGTAACGGTAGCGGTCGTCCCAGTTATCGAGGAGTTCGAAATCCTCGATGATGCCGTCGATCTTGCTTGTGCTCATCAGCGCCTCTCTCCGGCGCATATAGGAACGTCGGCCCGGACGGCGCAATGGCCGCCGCCGCTCAGGCGGGCCTTTTCGGCGGCAGAGGAACGGCGGAACCCGGCACGGCGGAACCGGGCACAGCTTCCGCCGGGGCAGCGGGCGTGTTCGCGCCGGTGGCGGTGGGCGCAGGCATGGCGGGATGGGCCGACGATTGCGCCGGGGCCTTTGGTCCTTGCCAGGCGGGGCTCAGGTCATGGGTGGTCAGCGTGTCGCCGGCGGGTGCGCCGAGAGCGCGGGCGGCGGCCTTGCGCTTCTCCTCCATGATCTGGTCGCTGATATAGGCGATGGCGAATTGTGCGCCCGCTTGAGCCCGCTCGCCGATCATCTCGATCAGCCCTGTGCCAATCGCGCAGGCCTGGGGTTGGCGCGAGCAGAAGCCGCTCGCATCGGCCACCGCCGAGGACGCGGCGGACAGGGCCTCCAGCGGACTGACCTTGGGATCGCCCTGGGGCGCATGGTTCGAGGAGCCGCCGGTGATTCCCGGCAGCAGAACAAGCACCAGCCCCAACCAGAAACACATGCGTAACAGAAAGAACATGACGCGTCCCGCGGCCGTCACCCACTACCTCGATTGCAGATGATAGCGGCAATGGGTTGCGCAACCGATGTCGGAAAAGGGCGAAATCGCTGGATTTACGCAAGGGGTTGTTAAGCACGGGCGATGTTTTAGGGTTCGCTTAAGCCCCACGTGGAACAATGCCGGATCAACGCGCCAGGGGCGCGCACCAAGTTGGGTAGACATGCCGCGTTCCTACGCCAGCGACCTGCTCGTCGATGATATTGACCTGCCCGGAGAGCGTTTCGCCGGGCAGCCTTATCGTTCGGGCCGGCGCCGGTCCGATCTCTTCATGCTGTTCCTCGCGGCGGTGGCGAGCGCCGGTTTTCTCTTCAACGCGCTCTGGCTGCAAGGGACGCGCCGCGCGGTGCCCCCGCCCCCGAGCGCGCCCGCCGATCTGCGGCAGGCGGCCGTGCCACCGGTCAAGCCGGCCGCATCGGCGCCGGCGAGCCCGGCTGTCGCGGCGCCGGTTGCTCCGGAGC
>JAEZMI010000005.1 GCA_023414975.1 Pseudomonadota bacterium
CCAGAAGCCCGACGGCCAGTACCGTGCCCGGCACGGCATAGCCGAGCCCAGCGAGGCGCGGCACAAGCCCCGAGCGCAGCGCGCCGGTGCGCATCGCGAGCGCGATCAGCAGGCCCGCGCCGACCGCGACGGAAGTGCCCGCGGCGGCAAAAAAGGCGGTGTTCAGCGCCTCTTGAGCCACGCTGGCCGGAAAACCGTGGAATTGCCAGCGGGCCCAGGCCATGTGGACGAGGTGCCCGGCCGGCAGCAGGAAACCGAACAGCAGCGGCAGAAAACAGGCGAGCACCGCCATCCCCGCCGCTCCGGCCGTCAGTGCGCGCCGCGCCGGCGGGCGCAGCCGCGCGCCGACATTGGCGACGCTGAGATGGCGGCGCCCCCAGCGCTCCAGCGTCACCAGGCCCATCATGATGACCAGCATGAACAGCGCGATCTGAGCCGCTCCCGGCAGGCTCGAACGGTTGAGCCAGGTCGAATAGATCGACAGGGTCAGCGTCTGCACCCCCAGGAACTCGGAGGCACCGACATCGTTCACCGTCTCCATCAGCGCGAGCGTGACGCCAACGGCGAGCGCCGGGCGGGCGAGCGGCAGGGCGATGCGGAAGAAGCTCTCCCACGCCCCCGCCCCGAGCGTGCGGGCCGCCTCCAGCACCGAGGAGCCCTGCACGAGAAAGGCCGCGCGGGCGGTGAGATAGACATAGGGGTAGAGGACAAGGCCGAGCAGCAGGATGCAGCCGGGCAGCGAGCGCACGTCCGGCAACCAGAGCCCGCGCGGGCTGGAAATGCCGAGAAGCTCGCGAATGAGTGTCGGGATCGGCCCGAGCGGGTGGACCGCGTCGACATAGACGAAGGCCTGGATATAGGTGGGAATGGCGAGCGGCAGCAGCAGCGCCCATTCGAAGACGCCGCGGCCGGGGAACCGGCACACCGCGACCAGCCAGGCCGTACCGGTGCCGATGCCGCCGGCGACGATGCCGACGCCGAGCACCAGGAACAGCGTCTGGCTGAGCGCGTGGGGCAGCACGTTGCGGATGAGATTGGGCCAGAGATCGGTCGAACCCTGCGCCGCCGTCCAGATCAGCGAGGCGAGCGGCAGCAGGACGATGACAGCCACGGCCACCGCGCCCCAGCGCAGCGCGCGGTCGCTGCCCGTTCGATCGCTGCCGACGCTTGTCGCCATGGTCATCCGGCCACACTGCCCCCGGTACCGGAAAACGGCATCCCCCGCGCCGGCGAAGGCCGGGCGGGGGAGCGACTAAGCCGATCTTCCGTCGGAATCAATTGTCGAAGCCGACCTTGTCGACCAGATCGGTCGCGGCCTTGCGAGCCTTGGCAACGGCGACGAGGTCCACCTGGTCAACCTTGAGCGGACCGAAGGCGGCGATGATCGGGTCGATCGGCGCGCCCGGCACCACCGGGTACTCGTAATTCGCCTGGGCGTAGATGGCCTGGGCCTCCGGCGAGACGAGATATTCGAGCAGCTTCACCGCGTTCGCCTTGTTCGGGGCGGACTTCGCCACCGAGGCACCCGAGATGTTCACATGCGTGCCGCCGTTCTCGAAGGTCGGCAGGATCACGTTGATCGCCTGCGCCCACTTCTCCTGATCGGGGCCACCCTTGCCCGAGCGCATCAGGCCCACATAGTAGGAGTTGGCGAGGCCGATATCGCAGAGATCGCCGAGGATGTCGCGGGCGACGTCACGGTCGCCGCCGCCGGGCTTGCGGGCGACGTTGGCCTTCACACCCTTGAGCCACTCCTCGGCCTTCGCCTCGCCGTGGTGAACGATGTAGGCCGCGACCAGGGCGACATTGTAGGGGTGCTTGCCCGAACGGATGCAGATCTCGCCCTTCCACTTCGGATCGGCGAAATCCTCATAGGTGATGGCCGAAAGCTTCACCCGGTCCTTGGCGGCATAGGCGACGCGGGCGCGCATGGAGAGGGCAAACCAGTCGCCATTGGCGCCGCGCAGATTGGCGGGAATGGCCTTGGTCAGCGCGTCGGACGTCACCGGCTGGGTCACGCCCTGATCGACGAGGTCCATCAGGTTGCCGATATCGACCGTCATGAGGAGGTCGGCCGGCGAGGCGGCGCCTTCGGCCTTCACGCGCTCGGCGAGGCCCTCCTTGACGAACACCGCGTTGACCTTGATGCCCGTCTTCTCGGAGAAGGCATCGAAAAGCGGCTTGGCCAGAGCGACTTCGCGGGTCGTGTAAACGTTCACGACCTCTTCCGCCGATGCCGGGGCGACCAGCGCCAAGCTCGCGGCGAAGATCGTGCCGAGCGCCGCGCGGCGCGTTCCAAGCCTCCAGGACAGGGTCATCCTCGTCTCCTCGTGTTCCAGCGGCTGGGCCGCCATTGACGTTACGTCCGATCGAGGCCGTACGAGAGCCAGCAGCGCCGGTCAACAAAAACCAGCGTTACTTCAATACCTTAGAGCAAATCCAAATGAGAACGACTCCAAGCTGGGGTTGCCGCGGCAGCTCGGCATGCGGACGGACGAATTCCGCCCCCGTCGAACGAAAAAAGGCCGGCCCCATGGGCCGGCCTTTTGGCAACCTCCGTCCGAGAGGCGGTATCAGTCGTCGAGATCGCCGATATAGCGCTGCGCGTAGAGCGCGAGGCCGAGCTTGTCGATCAGGTCAAGCTGCG
Source organism: Pseudomonadota bacterium (assembly GCA_023414975.1). Lineage (GTDB taxonomy): Bacteria > Pseudomonadota > Alphaproteobacteria > Rhizobiales > Xanthobacteraceae > Ancylobacter. Next base: position 2,648 of record JAEZMI010000005.1, read on the forward strand.
TCTCGAGGAAGTCGATGTGCCCTTCCTCATCCGCCATCAGCGCCTTGAAGATGTCGCGGCTGGGATAATCCTGCACGGTCTCGCAATAGGTCGCGGCTTCCTGATAGAGCGCGCGCGCTTCGATCTCGGCGGCGAGATCGCACTCGATCACCTCCTTCACATCCTGACCGATGCGCAGCGGATCGAGCACCTGGAGGTTCGGGAAGCCTTCGAGGAAGAGAATGCGGTCGATGAAACGGTCCGCGTGGTGCATCTCTTCGATCGACTCGGCCCGCCACTTGGCGCCGAGCTTCTTGTACCCCCAATTGTCCAGCATGCGGTAATGCAGCCAGTACTGGTTGATCGCCGTCAGCTCCGAGCGGACGCCGCGGTTGAGATATTCGATGACTTTGGGATCGCCCTTCATGGCTGCGACCTCTCCTTGGATTGAGCCGCGCCATTTTTAGAATAGTTCCAAGAATCGGGCAAGCCCGTTTACCGGCGCCCCCTTGCGATAAAGCGCATCCTCAACAACCGGATGACACACCGGCCCTACTCGGCGGCAAGCAGGCCCGGAACGGCGTGGATGGGTTGCGCCGGGCCATGGGTATGGCCGGGATGGGTATGGCCGGTCTGGAGATTGGCCGGACACTCGCGCGGGCAGGCCCCGCAGGCGGTGGCGTTCACATCGGCGATGAGCTGGCGGATCGTGCGGGCGCAGCGGCCGCACTGCGCGCTGCATCCCAGGCAGCGATAGACCTGCCCCGCCGTGCGCACGGTCGGCTGCGTTTCCGTCACCGCGTCGCGGATCTGACGGTCCGACAGGACATTACAAGAGCAAACGATCATCGCGGAACTGAACCGAAGTGACCAGCCGATTAGAATAATTCTAAATACGGCTTTCTGCTTACGTTCTCGCGCTATTCCTCCACGCCGTCAATCGGGAAAACACGATCTCCCGATCACAGAAACGCATGATGATAGAAAAAGGCGGTCTAACTTTTAGCCATTCTAGAAAAGACGAGGTCTTTTGACCTGCATTCACTTTTGAACGTTGCTAAACAACGCCCTTTTCCGCCGTGGGCAGCACCGGATCGGTGGCGAGGCGAGCATAGAGCAGATGATCCTGCCAGGTGCCATTGATGCAGAGATATTCCCGCCCATAGCCCTCGCGACGGAAACCGCTTCGTTCCAGCAGGCGGATGGAGGGTGTGTTGGTGGGCAGGCAAGCGGCCTCGATACGCCGCAGGCCGAGAGCGCCGTGAGCAAAGGGCAGCAGCGCCCGCACCGCCGCGCTCATATGCCCGTTGCCCGCGTAGGGCGCGCCCATCCAGTAGCCCAGGCTCGCCGTCTGGGTGACGCCGCGCCGCACATTGGACAACGACAGGCCGCCGAGCAGAACACGGTCCACGGACCGGAAGACGAGGAAGGGGTAGGCGCTGTCCTCCCGCACGTCCCGCTGGTAGCGCCGTATCCGCCGGCGGAACGAACCGCGTGTCAGGTCGTAGGGCGGCCAGATCGGCTCCCAGGGCGTAAGAAAGGCCCGGCTCTGGTCCCGCAGGCTCGCCCATGCGGCGAAATCCGACATATGCGGCATGCGCAGCACCACACCCTCGCCCTCGATCAACGAGGGCGGATCGGGCCAGGAGACCGTGCGGAACAGGGCCATGGAGCCAGCCGGGCGAGGTTAGGACGGCCTTAGACGTTCCGCGATACGCGCGGCCGTTTCAAGAGCCTTGCCGGGGCCGAGCGCGGTAAAGGTCGGGCGTGCCCGCGCGATCAGCCCCCGTCCGGCGGCCTTGGCATCCTCCAGTGTCACCGCCTGCACTTTGCCAACGATCTCTTCCAGCGGGATCGGCCGGCCGAAGGCCAGCATCTGGCGGGCGAGCTGGTCGGCCCGCGCGCCGGAACTTTCCAGCGCCGCCAGCAGCCCCACCTTGGCCTGCGCCTTCGAGCGGGCGAGTTCGGCCTCGCTCATGGTCTCGATGGTCTCTTCGATCTGATCGATCACCACATCGACCAGATCGTCCACGTCGCCGCCATCCGTCCCGGCATAGATGCCGAACAGGCCGGTGTCGCCGTAACCCCAGTGGAAGGAATAGACGGCGTAGCAGAGCCCGCGCGCTTCCCGCACCTCCTGAAACAGGCGCGAGGACATGCCCCCGCCCAGCACGTTGGTGAAAACCTGAAGGGCATGAATGCCGGGATCGCGGTAGGAGAGCCCTTCCAGCCCGATCAGCAGATGCGCCTGCTCCAGTTCCCGCCCCCCGCCGATCTCGACCCCGCCCTCATAGCGGCTCGGCACCGGCGCGGGTTTGTCGTCGCGAGAGAAACCGGCCAGACGCGCCTCGGCCTCCGCCACCACGCGCTCATGCTCAATCGCGCCGGCAGCGGCAACGATGAGCTTGGGCGCGCGGTAATTGCGGTCGAGATAGCGGCGCAGCCGGTCGGGACCGAAGGAGCGCACGGTATGCGGCGTGCCGAGGATCGAGCGGCCGATCGGCTGCCCCGGAAAGGCCCTCTCCTGGAACAGGTCGAAGACGAGATCGTCCGGCGTGTCGAGCGCCGCGCCGATCTCCTGCACGATCACATTGTGCTCGCGCTCCAGCTCCTCCGGATCGAAGGCCGGCTCGGTCAGGATATCGGCAAGGACGTCGACGGCCAGCGGCATGTCCTCGGCGAGGACGCGGGCATTGTAGCTCGTGTGCTCGACGCTGGTCGCCGCGTTGATGTCGCCGCCGACCGCCTCGATCTCCTCGGCGATCCCCCGCGCGCTGCGCCGGCGCGTGCCCTTGAACGCCATATGCTCCAGCAGATGCGAGATTCCGTGCTCGTCCGCCTCCTCATCGCGCGAGCCCACGCCCGCCCAGATGCCGAGGGAGGCCGTGGCGAGGTGCGGCATCGCATCGGTAACCACCGTCACGCCGTTGGCGAGGTGCGTGATGCGCGGCCCATTGTCGTCGCTCCTCTCGTCGATCCGCGGCCCGTTCATGCGACGAGCCCGGCTGCGCGGGCGTGCGCGCGAATATAGGTCTCGATGGCGCGGAGGTCGTTGGGCAAGGTCGGCGTGCGCTCCGGCCGCTCCATGAGATCGGCAAGGTGCGGCGGCAGCACCGGGCGAACGCCGCAGGCGCGCTCCACCGCGTCGGGAAACTTCGCGGGATGCGCCGTGCCGAGCACGATCTGCGGCACGCGCGGGTCGTGCGCCGCGCGCTCGGCGACGGAGACGGCGACCGCCGTGTGCGGGTCGAGCAGGTAGCCCGTCTCCCGCCATACGCGCGCTATGGTCTCGGCGGTCTGCGCCTCGTCAGCGCGGCCGGCGTCGAAATCGGCGCGGATCGCCTGCATCGCCTCATTGGACGGGGCAAAGGCGCCGGACTGGTTCAGGCTCGCCATCAGGCCGCGCAGGGCCCCGGCGTCGCGGTCCAGCGCATCGAACAGCACGCGCTCGAAATTCGAGGAGACCTGAATGTCCATCGAGGGCGACGACGAGGGATGAACGCCCGTCACCTCATAGCGCCCGGTGGCGAGCGTCCGCACGAGGATATCATTCACATTGGTCGCGATGGTCAGACGATCCACCGGCAGGCCCATGCGCTTGGCGACATAGCCGGCCAGCACATCGCCGAAATTGCCGGTGGGCACGACGAAGGAAAGCGGCCGGTGCGGGCTGCCCAGCGCGGCACCGGCGACGAAATAGTACACCACCTGCGCGACGATGCGGGCCCAGTTGATCGAGTTGACGCCGGCGAGCCTCAGTTCGTCGCGGAAGGCGTGATGGTTGAACATCGCCTTCACATGCGCCTGGCAATCGTCGAACGTGCCCTCGATGGCGATGGCGTGGACGTTGGCGTCCGGCACGCTGGTCATCTGCCGGCGCTGCACTTCGGAGACGCGGCCCGCCGGGTAGAGGATGAACACATCGGTGCGCTCGCGGCCGCGGAAGGCCTCGATGGCCGCGCTGCCCGTATCGCCGGAAGTCGCGCCGACGATGGTGGCGCGCTCGCCACGCTGGATGAGGACATGGTCCATCATCCGCCCGAGGAGCTGCATCGCCACATCCTTGAAGGCGAGCGTCGGGCCGTGAAACAGTTCCAGCACGAACCGGTTCGGCGCGATCTGCACGAGCGGCGTCGTCGCCGGGTGGCGGAAGCTGGCATAGGCCTCCTCCAGCATGGGCTGGAGCACAGCCGGGGCGAAGGCCGCGTCCACGAAGGGCGCGATGACCTTCCCCGCAACCTGCGCATAAGACTGGCCGGCGAAATGGGCGATGTCGGTCTTGTTCAGCGGGGGAAACACGTCCGGCACATAGAGACCGCCATCGCGGGCGAGACCCGCCAGCAGCGCATCGGAAAAAGCGAGGACGGGCGCTTCGCCCCGGGTCGAAATATAGCGCACGCGCGCCTCCGGCTCGAGAAGTCGCGGCAACCTAGTGGCGTGGCGGGCGCGAGGCAAGCGTGGCGGCGCGCGTGTCAGCCTCGCCGCAGTCGCGGCCAGGCATAGGCCACGAA
>JAEZMI010000008.1 GCA_023414975.1 Pseudomonadota bacterium
GCCGTAATACTGCGAATGAGCGATCTCGATCCGTTTGGCATCGAGCGCCAGCGCCAGCTCGATGAAATCCGGGATCTGGTGGATGTTCGCACGGTGCACCACCGAATTGACGGTGAGCGGCAGCCCCAGGCGACGCACCTCGCGCGCCACGGCGAGCTTGCGCTCATGCGCGCCGCGGAAGTTCGAGACCTTGTCCGTCACCTCCGCCGTCGCGCCCTGGAAGGAAAGCTGCACATGGTCGATGCCGGCATCCGAGATCGACTGGAGCCGCTCGGGCGTGACGCCGACGCCCGCGGTGATGAGGTTGGTGTAGAGCCCGACATCGACGCAATGGCGGATCATCTGTTCGAGATCGCGTCGCGCCGTCGGTTCGCCGCCGGACAGATGCACCTGAAGCACGCCGAGCTTGGCGGCTTCGCTGAAGACGCGTAGCCACGTCTGTGTATCCAGCTCCACATCGCGGCGGTCGAGCTCGACCGGATTGGAGCAGTAAGGGCATTGCAGCGGACAGCGATGCGTGAGCTCAGCGAGCATCCCATAGGGAATGGGCGGCGCCGGGCGGGCGAACGGAGCGGGCATCGCCTCGGCCACCAGCTCCTTCGCCTTGTCCACGAGTTCGGTGATGACGTTCATGACGCGGCGTCCCCGATCACCGCCGGACGCACCTCCACCATGCCTTTCTCGGCAAGGCCCGCGAGGAAGGCATCGACATCGGTGGCGATGCGCGCGCGGTCCACGGCGAAGGCGGCGGCGAGTTCGTCGACGATGCCGTCGATGGAGCGGGCGCCGTCCACCTTCTTGAGGATCTCCACCGCGACCGGATCCGGGTTCAGCACGCGCTCGGGCGCGAGCAGCACCCACTGGCCACGGGCCTCGTCATGGCGCAGGCGCACACCACGGGCGAGCTTGGGCACATCGGTCGTGGCGAAGGTGGCGGTCATCACGTCTCCTTGGGCACGAAGGCGCCGGGATAGGCCATTTTCGGCGCGACATAGGCGAAGTACAGCGCGTCGAGCTGGACCCAGAGCACGTCGCACTTGAATTCGAGGGCGCGGATGGCGGCCTCCTGCTGCTCGGGCGTGCGCGCGTGGCGCTTGACGTAATCGAGCGCGAAATCCGCGTCGCGCGGCGCCTCGGTCAGCCGCTTGTCGAAATAGGCCAGCGTCTCCTTGGAGACGAAATCATAATTCTTCAGCATCCCCGCCACACGCTCGCCGATGATGCCCGGCGAGAACATCTCCGTGAGCGAGGAGGCTATGGCTTCGAGCAGCGTCTTTTCGCGGACGAAATGCACATAGGCATCCACGGCGAAGCGGGTGGCCGGCAGAAGACCGCGCAGCGAGGTGACGTAATCGCGGTCGAGGCCGACGCCGTCGGTGAGCTTCAGCCACCGCGCGATCCCGCCCTCACCCTCGTGATTGCCGTCATGATCGATGATGCGCTGGCGCCAGACGCGACGCAGCTCCGGCTCCTCCATGCGGGCAAGAATGGAGGAATCCTTCACCGGGATCATCGCCTGGTAATAGTAACGGTTCAGCGCCCAGGCCTGCACCTGACCGAAGCTCAGCTTGCCGTCATGCAGCAGCCGGTGGAAGGGATGCAGATTATGGTAGCGGCGCCGGCCGACGTCCCGCAGACGCGCCTCAAGCTCCTCTGGGGACAAGAGCGTGGTCATAGACGAATCTCCATGCCGTCCTCGGCGATTTCCCACCCGGCCCGGTTGGCGAGGCGACGCTCGGGCGAGCCGTCGATCAGCACCGGGTTCGTGTTGTTGATGTGCACATAGATGCGTCGGCCGATATCCAGCCCCGCCAGCGCGGCCATGGAACCCTCATCGCCCGACATGCTCATGTGCCCCATGCGCTTGCCGGTTTTCGTGCCGACGCCGGCCAGCACCATCTCGTCGTCGCGCCAGAGCGTGCCGTCGAAAAACACGGCGTCGGCGCCCGCCAGGCGGTCGCGCAGGGCGTTGGTCATGGTGGCGCAGCCGGGAATATAGAGCACGCGGCGCCCGCCGGCGGCGATCTCGACACCGATGGTCTGCTCACCCATCACATCCGTCGCAAGCAAGCCCTTTTCCGCCGCCTCGCGCTGTTCGAGATACAGCGCGATCTTGCCCGGCACCGGGAAAATCGTCGCGGTGACGCCCTCGACCAATGGGAAGGAGGTGCCAAGCTCCACCTCGCGGCGCGACACCACATCCGGGGCCAGCACGTCGAACGCGCTGCTGGCGCGCAGCACCTGGTGAATGGCCGGTGTGGCGAACAGTGTGTACGGCTGACCCTCGCGCAGGCTCAGCAGCCCGGCAACATGGTCGATATCGCCGTTGGTCAGAAGCACGGAGGCCACCGGCGACTGCCGGCGGCCTCCTCGCGGATGCAGTGCCGGCACAGCCTGAATCTGCGCCAGGATTTCCGGCGCGCAATTCACCAATGCCCACCGCTCGCCATCCGCACTGACCGCGAGGGACGACTGTGTCCGTCGGCGGACGCGGGGATCACCATCCCAAGCGAGGGCGCAAACCGGACATCGGCAGTTCCATTGGGGAAAGCCCCCGCCGGCTGCCGAGCCGAGGACAACGAGATGCAGGCGGGACGCGGTCGTGAGCATGTGACTGCCGTTCCCGCGCCGCCCGCGCCTCAGGCTCAGAAGTCAGCCGGGAAATAAGCGTTGACTTCCATGCCGACGCAAACTTCGACGATACGCGGAGTGGTCCAGGCCATTTCTTCCTCCTCGATGTTTTGCTTCTCTTTACTTCCTAAGAAGTTCATAAGAAGCAAAGTTGATTTGCGGTATTAAACCCGCACCGATGATATTGGTGACTGAATTCATCTTCGTCAAGCAAGTGGTCACGCAGCTGTGTGGGCACACATTATGCCACCGTTTGACTGTGCGACACCGTCTTACGCCGCCCCCGGCTCGAACATGAAACCGCGCCCGCGCACGGTGACGATCATCTGTCCGCCCTCCGGTGTCGCTTCGGCGAGCTTGTGGCGGAGATAGCCGACATAGACGTCCACGACGTTGAGCGACGCGCCGCCATGACCGGCCCAGAGGGCGGCGAAGATGTCGGCGCGGGCGAGCGGCTCCCCGGCATGACGCATCAGCAGCGCCAGCAGTTCCACTTCGCGCTCGGTGAGGCGCACGCGCGTGCCGGCGATCTGCGCCTGCCTTGTGTCGAGGTCGAGCGTGACATTGCCGGCGGTCAGCACGCGCTGGTCGGCCTCCCCATTGGAACGCCGCAGCGCCTGCACCTTCACCCGTGCCAGCAATTCCTCGAAGGCAAAGGGCTTGATGATGTAGTCGTCCGCCCCGGCCAGCAGCCCTTCGGTGCGCTCGTTCACGCTGGAGCGGGCCGACAGCATGATGATCGGTGCCGTCTGCCCCCCGGCGCGCAAGGCGCGGCACACCTCGATGCCCGAGCGGCCCGGCAGCATCACATCGAGAATGATCGCCTCCAGGGGCTTGCCGCTCGCCGCGCGCAGGGCCTGTTCGCCATCCCCCACCAACTCGACCTGATAGCTCTCCGAGGCGAAGCCGCGGCGCAGGAGAGAACCGATGTCGGGATCGTCCTCGACGATGAGAATGGTCATTGCGCCGCCTCCAAATTGATGTCCGGCACGCGAGCGGGAAGGCGCACGACCACGCACGTGCCGCTCGGCCCACGATCTCCGGTGCTGCTTTCAATGTCGATCCGGCCGCCATGCCGGTCCACGATCCATTTCGCCAGGGCGAGGCCGATGCCGAAGCCGGTGCTTTCCCGCCCCTCCCCGGCCCCGCGCCAGAAGCGCTCGAACACATGAGGCAGTTCATGAGCGGGGATGCCGGTGCCCTGGTCGCGCACGCGGATCATCACGTCCTCGGCCGCCCGCTCCGCCTCCAGCCGCACGGCCTGGCCGGGCGCGGAATGCCGGATGGCGTTGGCGACCAGCCCGTCGAAGGTCTGGCGCAGCCATTCCCGATCCGCCTCCAGCGCGAGGTCGTCGCCGTCATGCGCGACCTCCAGCGCAAGGCCGGCCGCACGGGCGACGGGCAGCATGCTCTCCCGCACATCCGCCAGAAGGTCGCCGACGAGAAAGGGACGCCGCTCCAGTTCGATCTGCCCGCTTTCGGAGCGGGCGATGCGCAGCAGATCCTCCACGCGCCGGTGCAGGCGGCGGGCGCGGTTCTGGATGACGAGGAGCGCGGCGCGCAGATCCTCCTCGCTCGGCCGCCCGCCGCGCAGCGTCACCTCCGCCTCGCCGAGAATGACGGTGAGCGGGGTGCGCAATTCGTGGCTGACATCGGTGAAGAAACGCCGGCGCGCGAGGTCGATGGTCTCCAGCCGCGCATTGGCGGCGCGCAGTTCCGCCGTGCGCGCATCGACGATGTTCTGCAGGTGACGCTGGTCGGAAATCAGCCGGGCCTCGCGGCGGGCGAGATGGGCGGCCATGCGGTTGAAGCGCACCATGGCGAGGCTCAGCTCGTCATGGCCGGTGACGGTCAGCCGCGTGTCGGATCGTCCGCGCGCAATGGCCGAGGCGGCGGTGGCCACATCCGCCACACGTCGCACCAGCGAGGAGCCGACGGCGCGATAGACGACGATCGACAGGATGACGGCGATGACCACGCCGGCAATACCCCAGCGCATGGTGCGCTCGCGCAACTCCTGCACGGCGAGCTGGGCCGCGCTCGCATCGGTGCGCTCCTCCTCCATCGCCTGGCTGAGCGGAGGGCCGAAGCCGGCGGCGAACACATCGAGCGCGACGCGCACGGCGGTCGGTGCGTCCGGCGCGGCGAGGGCGGCCGTGACCTGCCGGTCCATCACCTCGAACTGCGCGTGGAGCCGCGCCACGGTGCGGCTGCGCGCGGCTATCAGCGTGCGCTGCTCGGCATCGCCGTAGCGCATCACGTCGTCGGCCAGCGCCGTCTCGAAACGCTGGAAGGCGGCGAGCGTGGCGCCGCGCGCGCCGGCCAGCGCCTCGTCGGCGCGCGCCGTCGGCTGCTGCGCCGCCTGAAGCGAGATCAGCGCGTAATCGCCGATGCGCCCGGAAATGGAGGAGAGGAGTTCAAGCCGCTTCTGAGCGGATACGAGACGGTCGAGCTGGGCATTGACCGTGCCGAGCGCCGCGACGAGCAGCAGGGCGGAGGCCGCCGTGACGAGCACGGCAACGGCGAGCAGCAACGCCATGCGCGTACGCAACGACGAGAAAAGAACGCGCCCCATGCGAAGTCCCGATGCAAGCCGGCGCGGGCCGGCCGACGCGGCACGACGATGCCGCTACGGGAATGATTCCACGGACGCAGCGCCAGCGCACGCTGCGACGCAGCAGAGCGCGGCGGCTCGTTCGGAGGTTAGGAAGGGGCCTTCGCACGCGCCAGGGGCGCGGTGCGGCTGACCAATCCGGGTCAGATGTCGCGGCCGGCCGAACCGGGACGCGCGCAGCGCCACTTCTGCACCTTCCACTTGGGATGGGTGCCGCTCCATTCAGCGATGATCGGCGCGGCGCCAATCATGCACTGCGTCGGCATGGCGGTGGCCTCCATGCTGACGGACAACGCTTCCTCCCGGCAGGTGCCGGGGCTGACGACGAGGCAGATCGACAGGATCAGTTCCATGCATCGGTCCTCTGGCGTGAGACGTGGGTCCCGGGCGCTTCCTTTCTGTTCTGTCCGGAAGACGTTTGACGACGCGTCCGGTCTATTGCAGTGCAGCAAATTCGATGCCAGTCGAGGTGGCGAGACTTCTACGCCGCGCAGGTCGATCCAGTTCAGCCTCGTGCCGCCAAAAACGCAGAGACCGGCGGGCGACTGCACATGACTTCGGCATGGCGCATTATTCCGCAGCGAATGCCGCCCTGAAAGACCATCGCCGGAGCCAGGCGCGAAAGCGGGTCGACCTTGGCCGAATACGCCAAGGAAGCCCTTGCGGATGAAGGCGAAGCAAGCCTAGTCTCAGCGCCGTAACGTGTCTGGTCGTGCTATCGGGCCAACCGGTTTGGTGCTCCAAACGCTGCAACAAAGATAGCCGGGACATTGATGGAGGGGACGCCCGTCCCTCATTCATGAAACCCCGTTCTGGGAGGAAGTAGATGGCAAAGATCAACAAGGTACTGATCGGCGAGTCGCTGGTTGGTGACGGTAACGAGGTCGCGCATATCGACCTCATCATCGGGCCGCGCGGCAGCGCCGCCGAGAGCGCGTTCGTCAATGCGCTGACCAACAACAAGGACGGCTTCACCTCCCTGCTCGCGGTGGTAACGCCCAACCTTCTGGCCAAGCCGAACACCATCCTGTTCAACAAGGTCACGATCAAGGACGCCCGTCAGGCCGTCCAGATGTTCGGCCCGGCGCAGTATGGCGTGGCCAAGGCGGTCGTGGACAGCGTCGCCGAGGGCGTGATTCCGGAGGAGGAAGCCGACGACCTCTACATTTCGGTCGGCGTGTTCATCCACTGGGAAGCGGCGGACGACGCCAAGATCCAGCAGTACAATTACGAAGCCACCAAGCAGGCGATCAAGCGTGCGGTGGACGGCTCCCCGACCGTCAAGGAAGTGCTGGCGCAGGCCGGCACCGCCAAGCACCCCTTCGCCGCTTAGATCGGAAGCAACCCTGGGCAGACAACACCAGCGCCCGCGGCACCACAACATCCGAAGGGCCTGCTCCAGCGGTTGGCGGCGATATTTCTCGACAAGTGACGGCGGTTCGCCGGCGTCGCTTGCGCGCAGGTGACGGCGGGCAGCCCGCCCTCACCGCAACGCCGACTTCCCCCAAAGCCCGGAGCTGACGCTCCGGGCTTTTTCACTTCAGGCAAAATCTTGGCCCGGAGCTACGCTCAGGCTCCACGTCGGCCGCGCTCAGTTCCGGGGCGTCAACGGCTCCGGGCGCGGGATGATGCCGGTACGCGCCAGAAAGGCGTCGGCCAGCGCCGGCGAGGTGCGCTCGCGCGGGGAGATGTTCACCTTGACGTCGCGCGCGAGGCTCACCGGGTTGCCGGCGAGAACCACGATGCGGCTCGCCAACGCCGCCGCCTCCCGCGGATCATGCGTGACGAACAGCACCGTCGCGCGCCGGCGCGCCAGAAGCCGCCGCAGCAGGTCGCGCAGCTTCTCCGCCCCCGCCTGATCGAGCGAAACGAAGGGTTCGTCCATCAGCAGCACATCCGGCTCCCCGGCAAAGGCGCGGGCCAGCGCCACGCGGCGCTGCTGACCGAGCGAGAGCCGGTCGGGATAGGCGCCCGCGAGATCGGCGATGCCCACCTCCTCCAGCATGGCGCGGGCGCGGCCCCTGGCGCTGCCGGCCTTGTCGTCGCGGGCAAGCGCCAGCGCGACATTCTCAAGCACCGTGCGCCAGGGCAGCAGGCGGGGATTTTGGAAGGCATAGGCGATGCGCGGGGCGGCGCCGGTGAATTCCACCGTGCCGCGATAAGCCGTATCGAGCCCGGCAACGATGTTGAGCAGTGTGGTTTTGCCCAGGCCAGAGGGGCCGAGCAGGACGAGAAGTTCGCCCGCCTCCACCTCCAGACGGAAATCGCGGAAAATCTCGCGCCCCGGCGCGCCACCCTGCGCCGGGAAACGCTTCTCGGCGATATTCACGCGGATCGCGCTCATCGACGCCACCCATTGGCCCAGCGCTCCCAAGGCTGGAGCATGCCGATTTCGATCAGTTGCACCACGGCCGTGAAGGCAAGCGCATAGGCGAGGACGGTCGCCACATCGAACATCTGGAACGCCGTCTGCAGCTCGAAACCGACGCCGTTGGACCGGCCGAGCAGTTCCACGACCAGCACGATCTTCCAGGTGAGCGCGAGGCCGGACCGGGCGCTCGCGGTGAAGAACGGCACGAGCTGCGGCAGAGTGACATGGCGCAGCGTGCGCCAGCGCCCGAAGCCATAGACGCGGGCCATCTCGTCGAGATCGCGCGACAGGGCGGCGGCGCCCTCGCGCATGGTCACCGCGACGTTGGGGATCTTGTTGATCGACACGGCGGTGATGGCCGCCGCCTCGGTGAGGCCGAACCAGACGTAGCAGAGGATGATGATGACCAGCGCCGGCAGGTTCAGCAGGACGATGACCCAGGGCCCGAACAGCTCGTTCAGCCGGGGCGAACGGCCGAGCGCGATGCCGATGGCCGAGCCGACCACCATGGCGATGAAGAAAGCCGCGGCGACGCGGGCGAGCGTGATGGCGATGTTGCGCTGGAGCGCGCCGGTCTGCGCCGCGCGCTCCAGCGCCGCCAGCACGACGGCCGGGCCCGGCAGCAGCGGCGAGGCGATCCACAGCGCCGCGCCGTACCAAAGCAGCAGCAGCACGCCGAGGGACAGCACGGTCATGCCGAGACGCGCGGCCGTGGACACCCTCGCCTACTCCCCGATCGGCGCGAAGAGCGTGCGCTCGAAGCGCGGATTCTGCCCGACGAGTTCCGCGCCGCCCAACTGCGCCAGCACGGCGAACAGCGTCTCGCAGGAAGCGCGCTCGGCCTCGCCGAAACTGCCGGGAATGCCGGCGCGGTAGTAATCCCGCAGCCGGCTGAACTCCGCATCGTCGGCCGCCTGCATGATCGGCCGGATGCGCGTCCAGGCGTCGTCCGAGGTGGCAAGCACCCTGTTGGCCGCCGCGGCCGCGCGCAGGAAGGCGGCGATGGCCGCGCCCTTGTCGCCCATGATGGCGGTGCGCCAGACATAACCCACCAGCGGCGGCGGCGGATCGATGCCGAGGCCGACGACCACCTCCTTCATGTCGAGCAGGCGCCGGAAGCCCTTGGCATCGAGGCGGGCGGCATAGGGCCAGAAGGTGAGCACACCATCGACGCGGCCGAGCCCGAGTTGCTCGCTGACCAAGGGGGGCGCGCCATAGACCGGCTCGCAGATATCGATGAGGTCCACGCCGAGCTTGGCCTTGGCGTAGGCGCGCAGCAACAGCCAGCTCTTGTCCACCGCGCCGCCGGCCACGCCCAGCCTGCGGCCCTTGAGGTCGGCCAGCGTCTTCACCGGCCCGTCCGGCGCCACCATCAGCGCCCCCAGGGCGGTTGAAAAGGGCGCGAAGCGCATGGCCTCGCCATCGTTGAGGCGGCGCATGGCCCAGAGCCAGTCGCTGACGATGAGATCGATGTCGCCGGCCTGAAGAGCCACGGTGGTCGCCTGCCCTCCCGCGAAATCGACGCTCTCCAGGGCAAAGCCCTCGCGCGTGTCCAGCTTCTCGGCGCGGATGGTGTCCAGCAGCCAGTTGAGCGTGCCGAACTTCAGCGTGCCGACGCGCAGCTTCGGCAGAACCGCCTGCGCACGCACGGCGGTGGTGAGAGGGGCAAGCGCGGCGGCGGCGAGCAGCATCCGGCGGGAAAGGCCGGCAGGGGACATCATGGAGCGGCCTTTCCGGTCATCGGCGGGTCGAGCAGGCGGTTACGGACCAGATAGGAGATTCCCCGCGCCCAGGCTTCGTCCGTGTTGTTGCGGATATCGGCGCTGCCGGCGCGCAGCACAGCGCCGGTCGCGACATCGCGCACCTGGAAGTTGATGTTGAGAATGAGGTTCGAGACCTTCTGCACCAGCCCGATCACCTCGATATCCGCGCCGAGATCGCGCGCGATCTGCAATTCGCAGCTGTTGCAGTTGCGCAGCGGCTGCGCCTCGGCGATCGCGACCTTTTGCGGCGCGAGGTCGAGCACGTCATAGCCGGCCTTGGCGAGGCGCTCGCGCATATCGGCGGTGATCTGCGCGAGGCGGCGGGCTTCCTCAGGTTTCGGCCCGCGCGGGTCGAACTCCCCGCTCGTGTCGAGCAGCTCGAAATCGAACACGGCGACGCGCGTGGCCGCCTGTGCCATGCCCGCGGCCGCGGCGAGCATCAGCACCGCCACGGCCAGGCGCTGCATGCCGGGCCGAACCAGAGATGTCATGCGTGTCGCCTCCCGGTGGTTTTGTCGGGATCATACTCCCTGGAAACCTGCCCGCAACCATCCGGGAAAAAGTTCCCGATTTTAATACATCATGTATAGTTGCATCACACAGAAGATACCGTGTTATTATTATATTCTTATACAATCTAATATGTTGAATACTTTTTCCTAGCTGCTTAGACTTTTACTCAGCGGCATAGAAAAGTTCCGAGAACATCACGCCGCCGGATGGAAACGCCAATGAAACAGAGGGCCCGCGCCGCCGCCACGGCGCTCGTCGTCTTCGGCTGCGCCGTTCTGCCGGCCGCCGCCCAGAATGCCGCCTCGCCCGCCAGCCCCCCGCTGACGGCGAAGCCTGCCGTGGCCATCGCCCCCGAACAGACCTTCCGCATCGGCGTGGTCCGGCAGATGCCGGTTCCCCCGCCGTGGATCGCGCCCCTGCAGATGCCGCCGGACGATCTCGGAATCGCCGGCGCGGAACTGGGCATTAAGGACAATCTGACCAGCGGGCGCTTTCTGAAGCTCGATTACAAGCTCACCACCGAGGTCGTGCCAACCGACGGCGATCCGCTGACCGCGGCGCAGAAGCTGGTGGCGGAGGGCAACAACTTCCTGCTGCTCGATGTGCCCGCCGACCAGCTGCTGCGCATCGCCGATGCGCTGAAGGACAGCAAGGCTCTGCTCATCAATGTCGGCGCCACCGACGACAGGCTGCGCCAGCAGGACTGCCGGGCCAATGTGTTCCATATCGCGCCCAGCCGGGCGATGCTGACGGATGCGCTGGCGCAGTTTCTCGTCACCAAGCAATGGCGCAACTGGTTCCTGATGACCGGCCGTACGGAGAACGACCGGCTCTATGCGGAGGCGGTGCGCCGCTCGGCGAAGAAATTCGGCGGCAAGATCGTCGCGGAGAAAACCTGGGATTACGGGCCGGATGCGCGCGCCACCGCACAGTCCGAAGTGCCGCGGGGCACGCAGGTCGGCGAGTACGACATGCTGATCGTCGCCGATGAACTCGGCGAATTCGGCGACATCCTGCCCTACAACACCTGGCTGTCGCGCCCGGTGGCAGGGACTCAGGGGCTTATGCCGCTTTCCTGGCACCCGACGATGGAGAACTGGGGGGCGTCGCAACTCCAGAGCCGCTTCTTCAAGCTGTCGAACCGGCTGATGCAGCCGCTCGATTTCCAGATGTGGGAAGGCGTCTTCGCCATCGGCTCGGCGAGCCTGAAGACGCGCTCCAGCGATCCGGACAAGGTGCGCGCGCAACTGCTCGCGCCCGACTACGATCTGCCGGTGTTCAAAGGCGTGGCCGCGAGCTTCCGCGACTGGGACCACCAGTTGCGCCAGCCGATCCTGCTGACCCACGCGACCAACACGGTGACGCTGTCGCCGCAAGCCGGCTTCCTGCACCAATCCTCGCCGCTCGACACACTCGGCTTCGACCGGCCGGAGAGCGCGTGCAAATTCAACTAGTTCAAAGACTTAAAACAAGAACCGCCTGGAGGAACCGATGAAACGCCACCTGATGCTTTCCGCCGGCCTCGCGCTCGCGGGAATCCTGATGGCCGATGCCGCTCCCGCCCTCGCCGAACGCGCCTTCATTTCCAACGAGCGCGATCACACCATGACCGTGCTCGACATGAAGACGCTGAAGGTGATCGAGACGGTGAAGACCGGGCGCCGTCCGCGCGGCATCACGGCGAGCCCCGACGGCAAGCTGATCTATCTGTGCGCCTCCGACGACAACCGGGTGGAGGTCTATGACGCGCAGACGCTGAAGCTGGTGAAGACCCTGCGCTCGGGGCCCGACCCTGAGCTGTTCGTTCTGCACCCTTCCGGCAATCCGCTCTACATCGCCAACGAAGACGACAACATGGTCACGGTGGTGAATGTCGAGAACAACGAGCTGATTGCCGAAATCCCGGTGGGCGTCGAGCCGGAAGGCATGGGCATCAGCCCGGACGGCAAGTACATGGTCAACACCTCCGAGACCACCAACATGGCCCATGTGGTGGACACGGCGACCAATGAGATCATCGAGAACATCCTGGTCGACTCGCGCCCGCGCATCGCCGAATTCTCCGCCGACGGCAAGCAGCTCTGGGTTTCCTCGGAAGTCGGCGGCACCGTTTCGGTGATCGACCCGGCAACCTGGAAGATCGTCAAGAAAATCTCCTTCAAGATCCCCGGCGTGAACAACGACTCCATCCAGCCGGTCGGCGTGCGCCTCACCAAGGATGGCGCCAAGGCGTTCATCGCGCTCGGTCCGGCGAACCGCGTGGCGGTGGTGAACGCGAAGACGCTGGAGGTGGAGAAGTATCTCCTCGTCGGCCAGCGCGTCTGGCAGCTCGGCTTCACGCCGGACCAGAAGTATCTGATCTCGACCAACGGCAATTCCAACGACGTGTCGATCATCGACGTCGACGCCGAGAAAGTCACGAAGTCCGTCACGACCGGCCGCGCGCCCTGGGGCGTGGTCGTGGTGCCGTGAGGCGTCGCCCGGCCGCGCGCCGTTCCGCAAACAACATCAATATGTTCGGAGGATTTCACCCATGAAGCTGTCCCTGATCGCCCTTCTCGCCACGACGCTTACCGCGCCTCTCGCGCTCGCCGGCGCGGCCCATGCCAAGGGCGACCTGACGCTCAAGCCGATCGAGCTTCCCGCGCTCAAGCTCGGCCTCGGCGATGCCGGCTACGGCGTCTCGCAGAAAACCTATGAGCTGGAAACCGGCAAGGCGTACCAGCTTGAGATTTCCTCCACCGGCAAGAAGGAATGCGCCTGGCAGGCGCCGGGTCTCTTCCAGTCGATCTTCCTGCGCAAGGTCGAGGCGGGCGACATGGAGATCAAGGCGATGACCCTCACCGAACTGGAGTTCGAGGAGGAGGGCGAGGCCGAGATGTTCTTCGTGCCGATCAAGCCCGGCACCTTCGCCTGGTACTGCAAGGGCATGGAGGAGCGCGGCATGAAGGGCGAATTCATCGTCAAGTGACCCGCGCTCGTCCTATTCTCTCCTCGTGAAACTCATCCCCGGCCCCCGGCCGGGGATTTCCTTCTTCCGACCGGACGACGCCATGCCGGACGCGACGCTCGCAGGCCAGCCGATACCGCCCTTCCCCGCACCGGCGGCGGACGCCCCGGCTGCGGACGCCCCGGCTGCGGACGCCCCGGCTGCCCTGGCCGTGCGCCATGTGACCCACAGCTTCGGCGCCCGCAAGGCGCTGGACGATGTGAGCCTCACGGTTCCCACGGGCAGCTTCACCGCCCTGCTCGGCCCAAATGGCGCGGGCAAGACGACCCTGTTCTCCCTCATCACCCGGCTCTACGACAACCGCTCGGGCCGGATCGACGTTCTCGGCCATGATGTGCGCCGCGAACCCGCCGCCGCGTTGAGCCGGCTCGGCGTGGTGTTCCAGGCGCGCACGCTCGATCTCGAACTCACCGTGCTGCAAAATCTGCTCTATCACGCGACCCTGCACGGCATGGGCTTCGCCGCCGGCCGGCGGCGGGCGCTGGAGGTGCTCGGTCAGGCGGGCCTTGCCGAGCGCGCCGGGGACAAGGTGCGCCGCCTCTCCGGCGGGCAGATGCGCCGCGTCGAGATTGCCCGCGCCCTGATGCACCGTCCGAGCCTGCTGCTGCTCGACGAGCCGACCGTCGGCCTCGACATCGCCTCGCGCGCGGCGCTGGTGGCGCAGGTGCGTGCGCTCGTCGCGCAGGAGGGCATCGGCGTGCTCTGGGCGACCCATATCATCGAGGAGATCACCGCTACCGACCGCGTCGTGGTGCTGCACCGGGGCCGTATCCGCGCGGAAGGCCCGCATGACGAGGTGCTGGCGCTCACCGGCGCGGCGGACGTATCCGCCGCCTTCCTGGCGCTGGTGGACGACGGACCGGACGCGGGAGGGCCGGCATGAGCGACGCGCCCCGTCCCTTCCGCCTGCCGCTCTCGGGCTACCTCACCTGCATGGCCGGCATCTGCTGGCGCGAGGCGCTGCGCTTTCTCAATCAGCGCGGCCGCTTCCTCTCGGCGCTCGTGCGGCCGCTCGTGTGGCTGTTCATCTTCGCGGCCGGTTTCCGCTCGGTGCTCGGCGTCTCGATCATCCCGCCCTATGAGACCTATGTGCTCTACGAGGTCTATGTGACTCCCGGCCTCGTGGCGATGATCCAGCTGTTCAACGGGCTGCAATCCTCGCTCTCCATGGTCTATGACCGCGAGGTCGGCGCCATGCGCATCCTGCTGGTCAGCCCTTATCCGCGCTGGTTCCTGCTGGTCTCGAAGCTCATGGCCGGCATCGGCGTCTCGCTGCTGCAGGTATACGCCTTCCTGCTGGTCGCCTGGTTCTGGGAAGTCGAGCTGCCGCCCATCGGCTATGTCGCGGTCATCCCGGCGCTGATGCTCTCGGGACTGATGCTCGGGGCGATGGGGCTGCTGATGTCCTCCGTTTTCCGCCAGATGGAGAATTTCGCCAGCGTGATGAACTTCGTGATCTTTCCGATGTTCTTCGCCTCATCCGCCCTCTATCCGCTCTGGCGGGTGCAGGAGAGCAGCCTCGTGCTGTGGTGGATCTGCACGCTGAACCCCTTCACCTATGCGGTGGAACTCATTCGCTTCGCCCTCTATGGCCAGTTCGCGCCTTTCGCCGCGCTGGTCGTCGCCGCGTGCGCGCTTGTGTTTCTTGCCGCCGCCATCCTCGCCTATGATCCCTCCGCCGGCGTCATGGCCCGCCGCGGCGGGCCCGACGACGCCAAATGAGCTGCGCTCAAGACGCGGCCGTGAAAGACAAGCCCGGAGGAACGCCCATGCCGAACCATCTGTCACCCACCGTCTGCCGGCTGCCGCGGGCAAGCACCCTGGCCGCCGGCGTGGGGCTTGCCCTCGTGCTCGCCGGCGGGCCCGCGCTCGCGGCCTCGCCGACCGGCCTGTGGCCCTGCATCCAGCCGCGCGTCGCCAGCCTCGGCGCCGGGCAGATGTGGGCCGGCCCGCCGATTGACGGGCTCGACTGGCGCGCCGACACCAAGGTGTCGGAGCTCGTGCCGGTGCTGGCCGCCCGCCGCACGCCGCTGGAGCAGGCCGACACGCTGATCGCCGACTTCGCCAGCGCGGCCGGCGCGGAAAAAAACCAGCGTCTCACCTTGCTGTTCGCCGGGGTGTTCGACCAGATCAACAGCCTGCGCAGCCGCATCCTCGCCGGCATCGAGCGCTATGCGAAGCACCAAATCGATCTCTCGCAGCGCATCAAGGATGAGAGCCTCGAACTTGCCAAGGCCAAGAAGGCCGCGAGCACGGACGAGGAGAAGGCCAAGACGGCGGAGCTGGAGAAGCAGGTTCTGTGGGACACCCGCATCTACGACACGCGCGCCCAGGCGGTGACGGCCGTGTGCGAAAGTCCGGTGATCCTCGAACAGCGAGCCTTCGCGCTTTCCCGCTCGATCCAGAACGCGATGGAATGAGCGGCGCCGGGTTCAGCCCGGCAGCCGCCTCAGCCGCAGCAGGACGCTGACGACGATGAGGGCGTGCAGCAGCAGCGCGCCGCCGAGTCCCGCGGCGTGCTGGGCCAGCGTCGTCTCCGGCAGCCGGCCGATCACCATGAGAGTGGCGAGCGAGAGCGGCAGGAACAGCACGACGGCGGTGACAAGGCCGGGATTGTAACGCCGCAGCCGCACCGCCGCGGCGACATGGATCACGCCGTTCACCAGCATCGCATAGGGGGCTATCAGCCCATAGCCGGGGCCCCAGAAGGCCGCGGCGTACAGCGCGGCGAGGTTGATGCCCCAGACCAAGCCGACATTGATGACGAGCACGTTGAGGACGCTCAGTCCCTCGCGCCCGTGGAACATGACGGAATTGGTGAAGCGGCGAAACCGGTCACCCGTGTGCTCCTCCACCTGATGGATCATGTAGCCGGGGCTGTGCAGGAAGATGAGCAGCAGCGGCAGCGCGAAGGCGGCGTGCAGCAGGGGGACGAGGGAGATGAGCGCCCCGGCCATGAAGCCGGCGGCCACCACCCAGCGGGCAGCGAGCCATGTGATGAAGACTGAGCGACGCGGCATCTTTCCTCCCAGCGCGGCGGCGCGGGGCTTCCGCGCTCACTCCATAGGCGTTGCCTTCTCCAGCGGCAACCCGGCCTTGGCCCAGCCATCGGCACCGGCAGGATACCAGACGACGCGGCTGTACCCGTAGGCGAGCGCGCGGCGGGCCGCGTTCCAGCTCATCCAGCAGTCGGTCATACAGTAGAAGACGAGGGTTGCGTCATGCTTGCCGCCGCTCAGCGTCTCAAGACCGCGACGGAAATAAGCATCCATGTCGGCGCTGAGAGCGCCATAGCCGACATTGGGCAGCCAGGCGCTGCCGGGCAGATGCTCGCGCGGCTTGTCGCGCCAGATCGTGCCGGCCGGCAGATTGGCCGGCTTCGCGTCGCGCGGCATCACGTCGACGAAGACGGCGCCTGCGGCCCGCCAGAGCTGCTCCGCCGCGGCGGTGTCGATCACGCGTGCGCCCTTGAGCGTGGCGGGCGTCGGCGCGCGGTACATCTCCATGCGGAAGCCATCCGGCTCCGGCACCGGCCCCTCCTCGCCGGATACGGGCGAGAGGGCCAGCAGCACCGCCGCGAGGCCCGCCATGCCGAGCCAGGCGAGACGGCTAAGGGAGGGCTCCGGCTGACTGCGGCGCTGGCGCTTGAGCATCTGATCCTCGTTCGCCCTTGACCACCGGCCCCGCTTACGGGGCCGACTGGATCAGCCGGTTCTGCGCGTCGAGAAGCGGCACGCCGTAATCGAGCAGGATCTTGTCGATCACGTCCTGATTGTCGGCGATGAACTGGTTGAGCTGGTGCTTCCAGTTCAGCTCGCCCGGCCGGATGCCGAACGTGATGCGGTAGACGAGAGCGGGATCGCCCTTCTCCTTCACAAGGGGGATGACGGCGAGCGGCCTGTCCGACTTTCTGGCGTAATAGCCGCCGATCGGGCCCCAGAGGATGCCGGCGGCGATCTCGCCATCCTTGATGTCCGCGATCATCGCCTCGGCGGGGCTTTCGAATCGCCGATCGACCATCAGCGCATAGGGCCGGGCCATGCCCATGAGGCCGTTGCGGGCCATCAGGTCGCCCGGCGGCGAGCCCGCGACGACGCCGATCCGCTTGCCCTTGAGGCGGGGATCCTCAAGCGTCGTCACGTCCGCGAGGTCGCCGTCCCTGGGCGTGATCAGGACCCAGGCCGAGCGGTAATAGGGATTGGTGTTGAGCACCGGATCCCCGCCCGCCACATAGCCCATCACCACGTCGCACCGCTTGGCGCCGAGCGTCATGCGGTAGAAGCCGGTGGCCTGCGGGAACCAGGTGTAGTCGAGGGTGAGCCCGAGCTTCTGCGCCAGCAGCTCGGCCACCTTGTTCTCGAAGCCCTCCCCGGCCTCGTCGGTGAAAGGCATGTTCGCGGGATCGGCGCAGACGCGCAGGGTCGAGCGATCGACGAGATCGGACACCTGCGCCCGCGCGGCAGGCGGGCCCATCAGCCCCGCGAGGGACAGAAGCCCCGCGAGGACCGCACGCCGGAGCGCGCGGCCTTGCCTGCGGCGGACGGCGCTCATGCCCCGCCCCTCGTCAGCCCGGTCGTCCGAAGCACTGGTTTTCATTGGCCGTGTACGCCTTTGTCTTGTCCTCGCGCTTGCTCGGACGCTCGCGGCCGAGCGCGCCATCGGCACGGGCCTTGAGATACACATAGATGTCGTCGAGGTAGCACATGACGTTCTTGTTCTCGCCGAAGGCCGGCATCACCTGGTCGGCCGTGCCGACGCCGATGTTCTGCTTGCCGTTGACGACGATTTCCATGAACTGCTCATAGGTCATGGTCTTCAGCGAATTCGCGAGCGCGGGCGCATAGGTGGAGCCCATGCCATCCGGGCCATGGCAGACGTGGCATTCGGCGTGATAGCGGCGGTAGCCGGAGTAGGTGTACCAGTCCATAGTGCCGTCGGGCTGGATGTTGTAGGTCGGCGTGCCGTCTTCCGTCGTGTACTTGCCGAGATCGTCCTTCTCTTTCGCGGCCGGCGCCGCCGCGGCGGGGGCGCCCGCCGCCGGAGCGCCGGCAGGGGCGGCATCCTGGGCGTGGGCCGGGTGAAGGCCGGTTAGGATGAGAGTGGTGGCAAGAACCAGCGCCGACAGGCTGGCGGACGCCGGCAGCGCGCCGGAAAGAAGCCATCCGCGAACAGAGTTCTTCATCAATTTGTCTCCTGAAGGCACCCCGCCGGGGGCCGAAAGTCACGGGCGAAGCGAAGCAAGCAAACGCGGGAGCGGCGCGGTCAGCCGACGCCTTTTCCGGAGCACGGGGCCATGGCGGACACCGCGCGAAGTCGGATCGTTCTAAGATTCTCATAAGGACCGGGGTCCTGAGACGTCGGGGCCCGGCGCACCGGTCATGCCGGCGGCCAGGCCCCTTCGTGTTCCCCTCGTGTCGTTCAGGAGTGGCGAGCCCTCATGGAGCCCGCCATCGGTCCCTTGTCAGTTCGGCAGAGCGAAGACCGTGAGCTGGCCGCCGAGGTTGGTGTAGTTGGAGAGCGCCGCATAGCCGCCCACCGCGCCGAGACCGGCGTTCGGATCGGTCAGGCCGGCCGCGAGGCCGATGCCCGCCCAGCCACCGACACCCGACAGGACGGCGATGTACTGCTTGCCGTTGTGCTCATAGGTGGTGACGTTGCCGATGATGCCCGAGGGGGTCTTGAACTTGTAGAGTTCCTTGCCCGTCTTGGCATCCACCGCCTTCAGGTAGCCTTCGAGCGTGCCGTAGAAGACCACGTCGCCCGCGGTGGCGAGAGCGCCGGACCACACCGAGAACGGCTCGGGGAGCGACCAGACGATCTTGCCCTTGGTGTTGTCCCAGGCGATGAAGTTGCCCATGCCGCCATGGCTGTTCGGCGCGGGATACATCGACAGGGTCGCACCGACATAGGGCTGGCCCGCGGTGTAGCTGACGCGGAACGGCTCGTAGTCCATGCACACATGGTTGGTGGGCACGTAGAACAGGTTGGTCTTCGGCGAGAAGGACGCAGGCTGCTGGTCCTTGGTGCCGAGGGCCGCCGGGCAGATGCCCTTGGTGTTCACGTCTTCGCCGTTCTGAGCGGTCGAATACTTGGAGACGACCAGCGGACGACCATAAGTCTTGCTGTTCTTGTCCATGTCGACCTTGGTCGCCCAGTTCACCGCCGGGTCGAACTTCTCGGCCACCAGCAGCTCGCCGCTCACGCGGTCCAGCGTATAGCCGAAGCCGTTACGGTCGAAATGGGTGAGCAGCTTGCGGGGCTGGCCGTTGAAGTCCTGATCCGTCAGGATCATTTCGTTCACGCCGTCGAAGTCCCACTCGTCATGGGGGGTCATCTGATAGACCCATTTGGCCATGCCGGTATCGGCGTCACGCGCCCAGATGGTCATGGACCACTTGTTGTCGCCGGGGCGCTGG
Organism: Pseudomonadota bacterium; assembly: GCA_023414975.1. GTDB lineage: Bacteria > Pseudomonadota > Alphaproteobacteria > Rhizobiales > Xanthobacteraceae > Ancylobacter. Next base: position 19,319 of record JAEZMI010000008.1, read on the forward strand.
GCCGGGTTCCAGGTCGAGGGGTTGCCCGAGCCGTAATAGACGAGGTTGGTCTGCGGATCGTAGGAATACCAGCCCCAGGTGCAGCCGCCGCCGATCTTCCACTGATCGCCTTCCCAGGTCTTCAGCGAGGAGTCCTTGCCGATCGGCTTGCCGAGTTCCGTGGTCTTCTCCGGGTCGACCAGCAGATCGCTGTCCGGGCCCATCGAGTAACCGCGCCAGATCTGCTTGCCGGTCTTGGTGTCATAGGCGGTGACATGGCAGCGCACACCGAACTCACCGCCCGAAATACCGACGATGACCTTGTCCTTCACGGGAAGGACCGTGGCGGTGTTGGTTTCGCCCTTTTTCGGATCGCCGTTGACGACGGACCACTTCTTGGCGCCGGTCTTGGCGTCGAGCGCGACGAGGGTGGTGTCGGCCTGGTGGAGGAAGATCGTGCCGTCCGAATAGGCGAGACCGCGATTCACGGTATCGCAGCACATCACCGGGATGACGTTCGGATCCTGCTTGGGCTCGTACTTCCAGATGATCTTGCCTTCGTTGTTGAGATCGAGGGCATAGACGATGTTCGGGAAGGGCGTGTGAACATACATCACGTCGCCGATGACGAGCGGACCACCTTCGTGACCGCGCAGAACGCCGGTCGAGAAGCCCCAGGCGACCTGAAGCTTGCCAACATTGCCGGCATTGATCTGGTCGAGCTTGGAATAGCGGGTGTTGGCGTAATCACCCGTCTGGATGCCCCATTGTTTGGGGTCCTTGATGATATTCATGAGCCCGTCATTGGCCGAGGCCGGCCAAGCATAGGCCGCCGCAGCACCAAGCAGTGCCACCGCAAGAACCTTGCGCATGCTTTCTCCTCCTGAACGATCCTCCGGGACCAACCCACAGGGGCGGCCCGTCGCGGCTTGTTTGCCGTTCTGAACTTTTCCGTCCTCGGCAGCGTGTCACGACCGGCTGGGGAGAAAACAGCCGGACTTCACGGGGGCCCTCGCCCCAAGCTGGCCTACGAACCGGACCGGGAACTTCTTCCCGGTAGCCGTTGAAGCCGAAGACAAGAACGAGGCTAATCCGAATTCCTGTAACGCGCAATAAGAACTCTTATGAAAACCAAGTCTTATTATGATTTTGCTGCGCGTGCGAATTGATATACGGAATGCCACGCTGCATCCGCGAGAAATCGCTCCGCCAAGCTAGAGTATTCGGTCAAGTAGCCTTGTGCGGCGCAGCATGCTACTGCCACTCCAGCTCGTGGAAAGCGGCGATGGCATTGCGTGGGTTGAACTCGTCGAACAGCGCCCAGTTACCGCGCTCGCCCTGGGCCGCCGCTTGGGGGGCGGCGCTCATGCTCCCACCGGAATCGATCAGCGCCTGAACATCGGCGCGCAGCCGCGCGAGGTAGCGCCGCTCATCGTCAGCGCCCGCCGCCCAGGCCGCGCTGGCCGGGCCATGGCCGGGAACCGCCCGCCGCGCCGGTTCGCCGGACAGCGCGTCGAGCAGCCCGAGCCAGCCGGAGACGCTGCCGTCGAGTGTGGGAACGTGGCCGATGAACAAAAGGTCGCCCATGACCCAGGTATCCGTCGCCGTGTCGCGGACGGTCAGGTCGTTATCGGTATGCGCGGTGGGGTGCGCCCGCAGTTCCAGCGCCCGCCCTCCGAGGTCGAGCATGAGACGGTCATCGACCAGATGATCCGGTATGATGAGGCGGGTACCCTCCGCCCCCGGTCCGAGAAGACGCTCGGCCTGCGCCATGTAGGTGTCCGCCCGCACGCTCAGCGCGCGAGGCATTTTCCGGTGGGCGACGAACTGCACGCCCGGCGCGACGAAGGCGGCGTTGCCAAGCGTGTGGTCGGGATGCATGTGTGTATTTATGACGTAGCGCACCGGCCGGTCGGTCACGGCCTTGACCGCGGCGCGCATGCGCGCACCGGCGATAAAGCTGTTGCCGGTGTCGATCACGGCCGCGGCTTCCGTGCCGACGATCAGCGTCATATTGGCAATGGCGCCCTGATTGCCGGGCGCCAGCAGCTCATAAGGCGCGCGAAAGACGAAAACGCCCTCCGCCACCGCATCGAGCGGCAGCGGGTCGTCCGGCCGCAGAGAGGCCGGTGCCGGCGCCCCTGCGGGCGCCTCGGCGACGGCAGGCGCGCCGGCACCGGCGGCGCCCATGACGACGGCCAGCCGGGCGAGCAACGCACGGCGGTCGATAAAGCCTGATGGCGGCCCTGAAGGAAACCCAGCCGGCATGGCGGCGCCTCCGCGCCACCGGGCGGGAGCCCGGCGCTTACTTCTTCGTGCCGTCTTCGTTGAAGCCCGAGAGATAGGCCAGCAGATCGGCCCGGTCGGTCTCCTTAGGCAGGCCGGCAAACACCATCTTGATACCCGGCATGTAGGCCTTCGGATTTTCGAGATAGGCGCTCAGCACCTCGGGAGTCCACACGTCGCCCTTGGCGTTGTGCTCCTTGAGCGTGTCGGAATAGTTGAAGCCCGGCACCGCCCCCATCTTGCGGCCGACGATGCCGTTGAGTTCCGGTCCCACCTTGTTCTTGGCCCCTTCGCCGACGGCGTGGCACGCCATGCACTTCTTGAAGACGTTGGCGCCCTTGGCGGGATCGCCGGCCGGGCTCTGCGCGAGGGCGGCCGTGGAGCCCAGCGCGAGCAGGGCGGCGGAAATGACGAAACGGTTCATGGCGTCCTTCCAGGCATATATCGTTGAGGCACCGTCAGATGCGGCGCTTGAGATCACTGCGCATCATAGCGCGGTGTTAGAATGATCCTAGACGGCGAAAGGTCCAGCCCTCGCTGCGCCAAAACCACGGAACATTTCGTCGCGGCCCTAGGGGAAGCCGTTGCAGGGGCGCGACCTCTCTTCACGGCGCCGCAGCGGACGCTCCCGCCCCCACCGACCGTACGCTCGCCAGCAATCGGGTGACGTGAACCATCTGCAGGCTCGCCCAGTGCTCGAACTCGTCGACGAAGCCTGGCGTGGCGGCCCATCCGCAGCCCGGATCCATGCGGATGAGCCAGCCGCGCGCCGCGCCTTCGCTCAGCAGATTGCCGACATGAGCAACCGATACCTGAAAACGCTCGGCCAGAGCCCGACGGCCAATCGGTGGCGCGGCACCTGATCCAGGGTGGGTTCGGGCGTAATGGTTGGCCATGATGGCGGTCAGCAAGGGGTAGCCGCAATCGCGCTGCGCAAAGTGCAGCACGGCGGGAAAGCCATGCAGCAGGGTGCCGTTTGCAATGACGTAGGCGGCGGACCGGTGCACAAGACGCCCCAGCCACTCCTCGCCATCGGCGGAGGGCTCCCGCAGCTCCACCGATTCCTCGATTTCGGCGCGCGCGCGCAGAAAAAGGCGCGGCGAGCGGCCAATCTCCTGGATCAAGGCATGGCCCGGCCGAAGCAGTTTGTTGCGGCGGTCGGCGGGATCCTCCTCGACGGTCACGAAACGGCCGGCCTTCAGCGCGCTGACAAAGCTGGCCGTCTGGCGTTGGCTGGAAGGCACGAGCTTCTGCAGCGCCGCGAGGGTTGGCGGCGGGCCGCCGTGATCGCGCCATTCGTAATAGCTGTAGATCAGCATGTAGCAGTTGATGTAGCGGCCAAGCTGATCGAACATCTTGCCGAGCGGCCAGCCTTCGGCCGACACGTCGCACATGGCCGAACAGTAGCGCGCCAAAGCCGGGCGGAACATGGGTCTCGTCCGCAGTCGCGCAGCCGCCTCTTCAAGACCGCCCGCTTCGATATCGGCCGCACGCACCAGTGCCAGCTGTCGGTTCGCTTTCGGTCCCGGTCTTGCCACGGATCGAATACCTGCAACGTTTACGCTCGGCGATACTCCCTTGAGCAAGGATACTCAGTCCGTCGCGACGCGAAAAGTCACTCCGCTCAACAGGGGGAGAGCTTCGGCATGCCCCTGCGTGGCGGAAGGGACAGACGCGATCGGACGTCGTCCTCGAACGCCGAGACCGCGCCTCAGCGGCGAGCCATGAGCGGAGAATTCCATGTGCAACACGATCTGCAGTAACCTTTCCCCTCGCCTCTCCCGGCGCGGCCTGATCGGTGCCGGCGCTTCGCTGGCCTTTCTCGGGGGACTGGCGCTGCCCGCTTCGGCGCAGGCCGATTTACCGGCGCCCCCCAACGCCATCAGCCCGGATGCGGCTCTGGCGCGGCTCATGGAAGGCAATCAACGCTACGTCGCGAACACGCCGCAGGTGAAGGACTTCTCCGCCGGACGCGCGGCGCGGGCGCAGGGCCAATATCCCTTCGTAGGCCTGGTGAGTTGCGCGGACTCGCGGGTGGCCCCCGAACTGGCTTTCGACCAGGGGCCCGGCGACGTTTTCGTGGTCCGGCTTGCCGGGAATTTCGTCAATGACGATGGCTTGGCCAGTCTTGAATACGGCGTGAAGGTGCTGGGCATCCCGCTGCTCATGGTGCTCGGCCACAGCCATTGCGGAGCGGTGGATGCCGCCATCAAGGTGGTGAAGGACCGGATCGAGCTCCCCGGCCACCTGCCGCAGCTCATCAACGCCATCAAGCCGGCGGTCGAGGCCTCGGCGGGCGAGCCGGGGAACGCGCTGGACAACGCCATCGCCGCCAATGTCCGGCTCAACGTGAAGCGGCTCGTCGAGGCCAAGCCGATTCTCGCCGAAGCCGTCTCGGCGGGTAAGCTCAAGGTGGTCGGTGCCGTCTATGACATCGCTACCGGCAAGGTCGTCATGATTTGACGGCCCAGGCCGGTCGAGGGCGAGCACCCCGCCGGGTACTCGCCCCTTCGCTCACGCCACCGCGGGAAGCCGTTCGAGATGCTTTTCGAGCGTGATCGGATAGTGGCGCACGCGCACGCCGGTGGCGTTGTAGATGGCGTTGGCCACCGCCGCCCCAACCCCGCACAGGCCAAGCTCCCCGACGCCCTTGGCCTTCATCGGGTTGCTC
>JAEZMI010000186.1 GCA_023414975.1 Pseudomonadota bacterium
GGCGATGCGCTTCACCTCCCCCGAACTCGCCGAGGCCGCGCGGGTGCTGGCCGGCATCGATCCGGCGCTGGGGGCGATGCTGCAAAGCGCGCTCGATGACGACCTGCCGCTCAACCGGCGCGATGGCGGCTTCATCCGGCCCGGCCATGATGGCGATCTCGACGCCACCCGCGCGCTGCGCGACGAGAGCCGGCGCGTCGTCGCCGCGCTGGAGCGCCGCTATGTCGAGGAAACCGGCGTGCGGGCGCTGAAGATCCGGCACAATGCGGTGCTCGGCTATTATGTCGAGGTCAGCCAGCAGAACGCCGACAAGCTGCGCGAGCCGCCCTTCGACGCCGTGTTCATCCACCGCCAGACCATGGCGGGGGCGATGCGCTTCACCTCCACCGAACTCGCCGAGCTGGAGGCGAAGATCTCCAGCGCCGGCGAGCGGGCCCTCGCGCTGGAGCAGCGGCTGTTCGACGGGCTGGCCGCCGCCGTGATGGCGCAGGCCGACGCCATCCGCGCCTGTGCGGAAGCGCTCGCGGTGATCGACGTCACCGCCGGCCTCGCCAAGCTGGCGGTGGATGAGGGCCATGTCCGCCCGGAGGTGGATGACGGGCTCGATTTCCGCATCGAGGGCGGGCGCCACCCGGTGGTCGAGCAGGCGCTGCGGCGCGATGGCGGCCCCTTCGTCGCCAATGATTGCGATCTCTCCCCGCCCGATCTCTCCCCGCCCGAGCGCGCGCGGGCCGGGCGCATCTGGCTGGTCACCGGCCCGAACATGGCGGGCAAGTCGACCTTCCTGCGGCAGAACGCGCTGATCGCCATCCTCGCCCAGGCCGGCGCCTTCGTGCCGGCGCAGGTCGCGCGGATCGGCGTGGTGGACCGCCTGTTCTCGCGCGTCGGCGCCGCCGACGACCTCGCGCGCGGGCGCTCAACTTTCATGGTCGAGATGGTCGAGACCGCCGCCATCCTCAATCAGGCGACCGAGCGCTCGCTCGTCATCCTCGACGAGATCGGGCGCGGCACGGCGACGTTCGACGGCCTGTCCATCGCCTGGGCGAGCCTTGAGCACCTGCACGAATCGAACCGCTGCCGGGGCCTGTTCGCCACCCATTTCCATGAGCTTACCGCGCTGTCCCAGCGCCTTTCCCGCCTCGTCAACGCGACGGTGAAGGTGAAGGAGTGGGAAGGCGAGGTGATCTTCCTGCACGAGGTGGTGCCCGGCGCGGCGGACCGCTCCTACGGCATCCAGGTCGCCAAGCTCGCCGGGCTGCCCCATGCCGTGGTCGAACGCGCCCGCGCCGTGCTGACCGAGCTGGAATCCGCCGACCGCGCGGCACCGGCCCAGCGCATCCTCGACGATCTCCCGCTCTTCGCCGCCATCAACCGCGCGCCCCCACCGCCCGCCGCGACGGCCGATCCGGTGGCGGAAGCGGTGAAGGCGCAGCTCGGCGCCATGGACCCCGACGAGATGACCCCGCGCGAGGCGCTGGAGGCGCTGTATCGGCTGAAAGCCGCGGCGAAGGGCGGGTAGGGGTCGAAGCACTGGATGCCCGGGTCAAGCCCGGGCGTGGAGGCGTTGGCTGCACGGGTCGAGCCCGTGCATGACGCAAGAGGCGAAGCCTCACGCGAAACGGCCGGGCGCAGGCCCGGCCGTCTGGTTGTCATCCGTCATCCCGGACGGCCCGCAGGGCCGATCCGGGATCGCTCAATTGCGCAAGGCGATCCCTGAGGAAGGCGATCCCGGCGCGTCGGCTTTGCCGCCGGCCGGGACGACATCCGTAGCGATCACGCCTGCGAGGCGACGTTGCTTTTCAGCGCGGCCTGCGCCGCCGCCAGCCGGGCGATCGGCACGCGGAAGGGCGAGCACGACACGTAGTCGAGCCCGACCTCCTCGCAGAAGGCGACCGAGGCGGGGTCGCCGCCATGCTCGCCGCAAATGCCGAGCTTGAGCTTGGGGCGCACCGCGCGGCCGCGCTCTGTGGCGATCTTCACCATCTCGCCCACGCCGTCCTGGTCGATCGAGACGAAGGGGTCCACCTCGAAGATGCCCTTGGCGATGTAGGTGCCGAGGAAGGTGCCGGCGTCGTCGCGCGAGATGCCGTAGACGGTCTGGGTGAGATCGTTCGTGCCGTAGGAGAAGAACTCCGCCGTCTCGGCGATCTCGCCCGCCTTCAACGCCGCGCGCGGCAGCTCGATCATGGTGCCGACCTGGTAGTCCAGCGTGGCGCCGGTCTCGGCCTCGACCTTCCGGGCGACGCCGTCGATATCGGCCTTCACGAGGTCGAACTCGCGCTTGCCGGTGATCAGCGGCACCATGATTTCCGGCACCACCGGCTTGCCCGTGCTCTTCTGCGCCGCCACCGCGGCCTCGAAGATGGCGCGGGCCTGCATTTCCGCGATCTCCGGGAAGGCGATGGCGAGGCGGCAGCCGCGGAAGCCGAGCATCGGGTTGAACTCGTCGAACTCGCGCTTGCGGGCGGCGAGCTTGGCGGCGGAAACCCCGAGCGCCTCCGCCACCTCGGCGATCTCCGCCTCGGTGTGCGGCAGGAACTCGTGCAGCGGCGGGTCGAGCAGGCGGATCGTGACCGGCAGGCCGTCCATGATCTCGAACAGCTCCTGGAAGTCCGAGCGCTGCGCGGCGAGCAGCTTGGCGAGCGCGGCGCGGCGGCCCTTCTCGTCATCGGCCAGGATCATTTCGCGCACGGAACGGATGCGGTCGCCCTCGAAGAACATGTGCTCGGTGCGCGAGAGGCCGATGCCCTCGGCGCCGAAGCTCTTCGCGGTGCGCGCGTCGAGCGGGGTTTCCGCATTGGCGCGCACCTTCAGGCGGCGCACCCCGTCCGCCCAGCCCATGAGCGTGGCGAATTCGCCGGAAAGCTCCGGCTGCAGGGTGGGCACCGCGCCGGCGATCACCTGGCCGGTGCCGCCGTCGATGGTGAGGATGTCGCCCTTCTTCAGCGTCACCCCGCCCGAGGTCAGCGTGCCCGCCGCATAGTCGACGCGGATCGTGCCGGCGCCGCAGACGCAGGGCTTGCCCATGCCGCGCGCGACCACCGCCGCGTGCGAGGTCATGCCGCCGCGCGTGGTGAGGATGCCCTGCGCGGCGTGCATGCCGTGAATGTCCTCGGGCGAGGTCTCGATGCGCACGAGGATGACCTTGCGGCCCTGCGTCTTCAGCAGTTCCGCCTCGTCGGCGGAGAACACGATCTCGCCCGAGGCGGCGCCCGGCGAGGCCGGAAGGCCGGCGCCGATCACCTTCTTCTCGGCCTTGGGGTCGAGCATCGGGTGCAGAAGCTGGTCGAGCGCGGCGGGATCGACGCGGGCGATGGCTTCCTCGCGGGTGATCACGCCGTCATTGGCGAGCTCGACCGCGATGCGCAGCGAGGCCTTGGCGGTGCGCTTGCCCGAACGGGTCTGCAGCATCCACAGCTTGCCGCGCTCCACCGTGAATTCGAGGTCCTGCATGTCGCGGTAGTGGCCTTCGAGCACGCCGGCGATGCGGACGAACTCGGTGTAGACCTCCGGCAGCGCCTTCTCCATGGAGGGCTTGTCGGAACCGGCGGCGAGGCGGGCGGTCTCGGTGATGTTCTGCGGCGTGCGGATGCCGGCCACCACGTCCTCGCCCTGCGCGTTGATCAGGAACTCGCCATAGAGCGCGTTCTCGCCGGTGGACGGGTTGCGGGTGAAGGCGACGCCGGTGGCGGAGGTCTCGCCCATATTGCCGAAGACCATGGCCTGCACGTTCACCGCCGTGCCCCAGCTCTCCGGGATCTGGTGGAGGCGGCGATAGACGATGGCGCGCTGGTTCATCCAGGAGCCGAACACCGCGCCGATGGCGCCCCAGAGCTGGTCATGGGCGTCCTGCGGGAAGGGCCGGCCGAGCTCGTGCTCCACCAGCGCCTTGTAGCGCTTGACCATTTCCTTCCAGTCGGCGGCGGACAGGTCGGTGTCGAGCGTGTAGCCGTGATCGGACTTGTAGCCGTCCAGCACTTCCTCGAAATGGTGGTGCGGGAAGTCGAGCACCACGTTCGAATACATCTGGATGAAGCGGCGGTAGCTGTCATAGGCGAAGCGGGCATCGCCCGAGGAGGCGGCCAGCGCCTCGACCGTCACGTCGTTGAGGCCGAGGTTCAGCACCGTGTCCATCATGCCTGGCATGGAGGCGCGGGCGCCGGAACGCACGGAGACGAGAAGCGGGTTGGCGGAATCGCCGAAGGTCCGGCCGGTCAGCGCGCCGATATGGCCGAGAGCTGCCTCGACCTGGGACGCCAGCTCGTCCGGGTACTTGTTGCCGTGAGCGTAGTAATAGGTGCAGACCTCGGTGGAGATCGTGAATCCGGGCGGCACTGGCAGCCCGAGGTTGGACATTTCCGCAAGGTTCGCGCCCTTGCCACCCAGCAGATTGCGCATGTCTGCCGTACCTTCCGCGGTGCCGTCGCCGAAGGTGTAGACCCATTTCGTCATGTCAGAGTCCTTTGGTGAGGCGCAACCTGGTGCGCCCTCAACTGTGGTGGAAATTCAACCGAAGTCGAAATTTAAGCACCGTCAAAGGGTTCGTGGTCCCGGCGGTCGCCCGCCGGCACGCTCCCCACAATGTGATCTAGCCGTTTGGGAGGTGGCGTTCAATCGATGATTTGCAGTGCACCATGGGCGGCGACCCGCACGGTAATGTGAGGCGACAAATGGATTGTGGCGGACCCGGCAATGAGGCACCTCTTTGCAGGCCGGAAACCAAAACGCCGCAAGGGGCATTCCATGATTGCAACTCTGAACCGCCTGGCGCCGCATGTGCTCAGCCTGCTGCGCGTGATGTCCGCCCTGCTGCTCCTGCAGCACGGCACCACCAAGATCCTGGGCTTCCCCACCACCCAGATGACGGGCGTCAGCCTCACCTCCATGCCGGGCATAGCCGGCATCATCGAGCTGGTCGGGGGGCTGCTGCTGCTCGTCGGGCTGTTCTCGCGCGCGACCGCCTTCGTCCTCTCGGGCATGACGGCGGTGGCGTATTTCCTCGTCCACGCGCCGAACGACTTCCATCCCATCGTCAATGGCGGCGAACTCGCCGCGCTCTATTGCTTCGTGTTCTTCTACCTCGTCTTCGCCGGCCCCGGCCCGTGGAGCCTCGACCGCGTGCTCGGTCGCGAGAAGGCCTGATCCATCGGGCACACGCGGAAAGGGCGGCCTAGGGGCCGCCCTTTTTGCAACGCCGGCCAGAGCCCGCGCCGATCGGATCGCACTCTCTGTCCTGGAAGTTAGAGGCCGAGGCGCTGGCCGATATTCTCGACCCCGCCGGGGCCGAGCAGGCCCATGATGCCGATGAAGATCAGATAGATCGCGACGATGAAGCTGAGCAGGCGCGGCACGATCAGGATGAGGATGCCCGCGATCAGCGCGACGATCGGCTGAAGGGCGACGATGCTGACTTCCATGAAGGGTACTCCCGTGGGGACGCCCTCAGAACGGCCGGTGCGGGGGGAAGGTTCCCGCCGCCCGCGACCCGACCGATGATCATTCACCCCGGTTCGCCGGCGATCGTCAGGCAGCGCCGGCGCGCCGCATCCAGCCCGTCGGCCAGCGCGGCGCGCAGGGAAGAGGCCTCCAGCACCGCGAGCCCCGCCGCCGTGGTGCCGGCATAGTCCAGCATGTCCCGCACGAAGGCCGCCGGGGGCCGCTCGCCCGCCGCCAGCGTCGCGCCGGCGGCATGAAAGAGCTGCACCACGGCGCGGCGGGCCACCTCCGGCGACACGCCCTGCCCCTCGGCATAGTGCTGCATGCCGGCGGCAAAATAGGCGACGAAGCCCGGCACCGGGCCGGTGATCGCCGTGAACACGTCGATCTGACCCTCGGCCGGCACCTCATCCGTCGTCCCGCAGGCGCTGAAGAGCGCGCGCACCGTGGCCTTGTCGGCCGCGTTGAGCCCCGGGGCATAGAAGGGCGAATAGGCCAGCCCCATCGCCGCCGCCGGATTGGACATGGCCCGCGCCAGCCTTTCCGCGCCGGTGATGGCCCGAAGCTGGTCGCGCGTCACCCCCGCCATGACCGAGATCACGAGGGCCCCCTCCGCCCGCAGCCGCAGCGCCTGCCCGGCGCGCGGCGGCAGCGCCAGCAGCAGCGTATCGCTGGCATCTGCCGCATGTTGCGGATCGTCGGTCCAGACGATGCCGTCCACCGCCGCGAGAGGGCCGGCCGGACCCGAGCGGTTGCACACCGTCATAAGGCCCGGCGCCACAACGCCCGCCCGCAGCAGCGCCCCGGCGATGGCGCCGCCAAGCTGGCCGCAGCCGATGAGCCCCACGCGCCCCGGCACCGTGCCGTCCGTCATCCGTCCACCCTCCCGCTGGTTGCGCCGGCATGGTCGCATCGACGTCGCCGCGATGCACGCACTGGTGCCGGCCGCCGGGGCACATAGATAAGGCCGGACACACGTCCCCCACACCGGAGTTCTTCCGTGACCGATCTCTCGCTCTTCCCCATCGCCGAACGCTGGCCCGCCCGGCACCCGGACCGCCTCCAGCTCTATTCCTTCCCGACCCCCAACGGCGTGAAGGTATCGATCATGCTGGAGGAAACCGGCCTGCCCTATGAGGCGCACACCATCAATATCGGCAAGGACGAGACCTGGACGCCCGAATTCCTCGCCCTCAACCCCAATGGCAAGATCCCGGCGATCCTCGATCCGAACGGGCCGGGCGGGAAGCCGCTCGCGCTGTTCGAGAGCGGCGCCATCCTTCTCTACCTCGCGGAGAAGACCGGCAAATTCCTGCCCGCCGACCCGGCCGGGCGCTACGAGACCCTCCAGTGGGTGATGTGGCAGATGGCCGGGCTGGGGCCGATGTTCGGCCAGCTCGGCTTCTTCCACAAATTCGCCGGCGCGGCCTATGAGGACAAGCGCCCGCGCGAGCGCTACGCCAAGGAGAGCGCCCGCCTCCTGCGCGTGCTGGAGGACCGGCTCGCCGGCCGCGACTGGATCATGGGCGCGGATTACACCATCGCCGACATCGCCTGCCTCGGCTGGGTGCGCAACCTCATCGGCTTTTACGGCGCCGCCGATCTCGTGGCCTATCAGGAGCTGAAGCACGTCCCCGCCTGGCTGGAACGCGGCCTCGCCCGCCCCGCCGTCCAGCGCGGCCTGGAAATCCCCCCGCGCCCGTGATCCGTAGAACTACCGGAATGGCGCGCGCTCGCCGGGCCGTGATGGCGGGGCGGGCGATTTCGCCTATAAGCTCGGGGATGCCGGCGGGACGCCAGCCGCCGCGATGAGGGTTTG
>JAEZMI010000193.1 GCA_023414975.1 Pseudomonadota bacterium
CGCCCGGCCTTTCAGGGGCGGGCCTCGCTCGCCGCGCGGGCACCGGGCGCCGGGGGCCCGCCGCTGCGCGACGGCGACGGGCAGGTGGCGGCGCGCGATCCGCTGGCGGGATGGAGTCTCGCCGGCACGGTCAACGCCACCTACCAGGCCATCGACGTTTCCAACCTCACGCTTCAGCTCGGCGGGGGGGAACTGCCGGTGGAGCTGTCCGGCAGCGGGCGCTATGTCGCCGCGGCCCCCAATGCCGCTAATAGCGCCCCCGCTGGTGCCACTGCCGGCGCCGCGCCGGAATCCGCCGGCTCGCGGCTCGATCTGACCCTCGCGGCGCGGCAGATCGACCTTGGGGCGGCAACGGGGGGCGCGGCGCCGCTCGCGGCGCTCAACCGGGTCGCGCAGACCATGGCGCCGCTCGCCGGCATCGCGCGTTCCGGCTCCCTCGACCTTTCCGCCGACACTGTGCTGCTCGGCGGTGCGCCCATGCGCGCGGTCAAGCTCGGGCTTGACTGGTCGCCGGGCGGCTGGCGCGCCCGCACCATCGAGGCGCGGCTGCCCGGCCGGGCGACCCTCGCCCTTTCCGGACGCCTGCCGCAGGCCGCCGCCAGCCAGCCGATCCGCCCCCCGGCGGACGCGGCGCTGTTCACCGGCGAGATGACGCTCGCGGCCGAGGACCTGCCCGCCTTTGCCGGCTGGGCCGCGCCGGAGGCGACGGCGCTGCTCACCGGGCTGCCGGGCGGGGCGGCTTCGCTCAAGGCGGCGATCGCGGTCGGGGCGGACCGCGTGGCGCTGGACCGTCTGACCTTCACCCTCGGCGACCAGCTGAGCCTCACCGGCACGGCCGCCTATGCCTTCGCGGCGGAGGGCGGGCGCGGCAAGGTGGACGCGGTGCTGGCGACCCGGAATGTCGATCTCGATCCGCTTCTGCCGCCGCTGCGCCGGCTGATCGGCTTCGGTGGGCAGCGTTTCGACGTCGGGCTTAGCTTTACCGGGACAGATATCCGCCTCGCCGGCGTGGGGGTGGCGGGGGCGGATGTCATCCTGAAGGCCGATGGCGGAGGGCTCGGCATCGAGCGGCTCGCCATCCGCAATTTCGGCGGGCTCGACCTCACCGGCTCCGGGCAGCTCACAGCGGCGGCGGAGAGCGACGGGCGCTTCGAGGCACGCCTCACCGGCACGCGGGCCGAAGGGCTGCCGGCGCTGGCGCGGGCGCTCGGCCTGCCGCAGGCCGAGGCGCTGATCGGCATGCTCGGCGCGAGTCTCGCCCCGGTCGACCTTTCCACGACGCTCATTTCCGAGAAGGGGCGGCTTGCGCTTGAGGCGCGCGGGCGGCTCGGCGCGCTGGATGGGGAGGGCTCCGCCCGGTTCGGCACGGGCCAGCCGCTGCATGTCGAGGCGGCGCTGACGGCGGCGGATGGCAGCGCGGTGCTGACGCGGCTCGGTGTTCCCGCCCTGCGACCCGGCCTCGGGGCGGCGCGGGCGACGCTGTCGGTAGGCGACACGACCGAGGCCCGCCTTGCCTTTGCCGGCGGTACGCTGGAGGCCCGGGGGCCGCTGACGGTGGAGGCGGACGGACGCGTCGTTCCCGACCTCACGGTGACGCTGCGCGGCGCGGACCTCGCCCGCTTGTTCCCGGCCTTGACCACGGGCGGCGTGGCCCGTGTGCCGGCCGAACTGTCCGGCCGGCTCGGGCGCGACGGCACGGCCTGGCGGCTGGAGACGCTGACCGGCACGCTGGGCGGCGAGCGGATCGACGGCCGGGCGGCCTATCTCCCCGGCGAGACGGTGCCGCTGACGCTGGAACTCGCGCTCGACCGCTGGAGCCTGCCGGCGGCGCTGGCGCTGGGCACCGGCGCGGTGGCGCCGCCGCCGGGCCTGCCCATGGGGGGCTGGCCGGACGGACGCTTCGGGCCGCCGGCGCTCGGCCCGCTGAACGCCGCCGTCAAGCTGACCCTGCGCCAGCTCGATTTGCCCGCCGGGCTGGTGCTCGACCTCGCCAGGCTGAACGCCCGCGTGAGCGAGGGGGCCGTCGCGGTGGAAGACCTGTCGGGAGCGTTCGCCGGCGGGCGGCTCACCGCGCGGGGGGATTTTCGCCGGCGCGGCGACAATCTCGCGGTCGACGGCCATATCGCCCTGACCGACGCCGCCAGCGGGCCGCTGCTGCGCGCCGCCGGCGTTGAGCGGCCGGGCGCCAGCGCCGGCGTGACGCTGGCGCTCGATCTCACCGGTTCCGGGCGCTCGCCGCGCGGCATCGCCGCCAGCCTGCAGGGGCAGGGAAGCCTCGTGCTGGATGGGCTGGACATCGCCTTCAACGATCCGCGCGCGCTGCAATATGTGATGCTCGCGACCGAGCGGGGGCTGCCGCCGGAGCAGGCGCGCACCGTGCAATTGCTCAATGAGGGGCTGTCGCGCGGTCCGCTGAAGCTGGCGCGCATCGAGAGCGCGATCAGCGTGGTGAACGGGGTCGCCCGCTCCTCCACCGCCCGCGCGGCGCTGGGCGACCAGCGTTTCGCCCTGACGGGGGCGCTCGACATTCCCGCGCTCAGCTTCGAGGCGACGCTGGAGATGGAGGACATGTCCGGCGCGAACACCGCGACGTCCGGCGCGCCGCCCGGCGCGGGCGTTCAGTGGCGCGGGCCGCTCACCGCGCCGGAGCGGCGTTTCGACATCACCGCGCTGACCGCCGCCATCAACATGCGGGCGCTGGAACGCGAGACGAAGCGGCTGGAGGCCGAATATGGCCGCACGCCGCTGACCGATGGCGGCCAGTCGACCCAGCCCTCGGCGCCCAATCC
>JAEZMI010000227.1 GCA_023414975.1 Pseudomonadota bacterium
GCATCACCAAGGACGGCGTCACCGTCGCCAAGGAGATCGAGCTCGAGGACAAGTTCGAGAACATGGGCGCGCAGATGGTGCGCGAAGTGGCCTCGAAGACCAACGATCTCGCCGGTGACGGCACCACCACCGCGACCGTGCTCGCCCAGGCGATCGTCCGCGAGGGCGCCAAGTCCGTCGCCGCCGGCATGAACCCGATGGACCTGAAGCGCGGCATCGACCTTGCGGTCGCCGAGGCGATTAAGGACATCCAGCAGCGCTCCAAGAAGGTGCAGAACACCGACGAAGTGGCGCAGGTCGGCACCATCTCGGCCAATGGCGATGCCTCGATCGGCGAGATGATCGCCGGCGCGATGCAGAAGGTCGGCAACGAGGGCGTCATCACCGTCGAGGAAGCCAAGACCGCCGAGACCGAGCTCGACGTGGTCGAGGGCATGCAGTTCGACCGCGGCTACCTCTCCCCCTATTTCGTGACCAACCCGGAAAAGATGACGGTGGATCTGGAAGATCCCTACCTGCTCATCTTCGACAAGAAGCTCTCGGGTCTGCAGGCTATTCTTCCGGTTCTCGAAGCCGTCGTTCAGTCCGGCAAGCCGCTTGTCATCATCGCCGAGGACGTCGAGGGCGAGGCTCTCGCCACGCTCGTCGTCAACAAGCTGCGCGGCGGCCTCAAGGTCGCGGCCGTGAAGGCGCCCGGCTTCGGCGATCGCCGCAAGGCCATGCTGGAGGACATCGCGATCCTCACCGGCGGTCAGGTGATCTCGGAAGAACTTGGCATCAAGCTGGAGAGCGTCTCGCTCGCCATGCTCGGCCGCGCCAAGAAGGTCGTGATCGAGAAGGAAAAGACCACGATTGTCGACGGAGTCGGCGCCAAGGCCGACATCGAGGGCCGCGTCGCCCAGATCAAGCAGCAGATCGAGGAGACCACCTCGGACTACGACCGCGAGAAGCTGCAGGAGCGTCTGGCCAAACTCGCGGGCGGCGTCGCGGTGATCCGCGTCGGCGGCGCGACCGAGGTCGAGGTCAAGGAGAAGAAGGACCGTATCGACGACGCCCTCAATGCCACCCGCGCGGCGGTCGAGGAAGGCATCGTTCCCGGCGGCGGCATCGCCCTGCTGCGCGCCAAGAAGGCGGTCGAGGGCCTCTCCTCCGACAACCCGGACATCACCGCCGGCATCAAGATCGTGCTGCGCGCGCTTGAGGCCCCGATCCGCCAGATCGCCGAGAATTCCGGCGTGGAAGGCTCGATCGTGGTCGGCAAGGTCCAGGAGACGAACGACCAGAACTTCGGCTTCAACGCGCAGACCGAGCAGTTCGTCGACATGATCGCTTCCGGCATCGTCGACCCGGCCAAGGTCGTGCGCACCGCGCTGCAGGACGCCGCCTCGATCGCCGGCCTGCTGATCACCACCGAGGCGATGGTTGCCGACCTGCCGAAGCCGGCCGCGGCCGCGCCCGCCATGCCGGGCGGCGGTATGGGCGGCATGGACTTCTGAAGAAGTCCATCCGCCCACGCTGAGTCCTGATGCCGCAGCCGGGCAGGCCCGGTTTCGGGGGCGGGGCGTGGACTTCTGAGGAGTTCGATCCCGCTGGGATGGATGAAGGGCGCTGCTCACGCGGCGCCCTTTTTCGTTGCCGTGCGCGGCTACCGCTCCCGGAATTCTGATGTGCCCGGCCGGTTGCCGGGGTCCATGCTGCGCGCCCGATCGTCCAAAACCACGCGGAGGGGAGCTTGGACCAGCGCATCATCGATCTCTATGACCGCTTTACCCATGGCCAGCTCGACCGGCGCGAATTCATGGAGCGGCTGGCGACGCTGGCGGGCTCGGCGGCGGCGGCGAGCGCCCTGCTGCCGGCGCTGATGAACGATTACGCGCGGGCCGCCCTCGTCGAGGACAATGACCCGCGTCTGGACATCACGACCGCGAACTACGATTCCGGCGGCGCGAAAGTCAGCGGCTACCTCGTGCGCGCCAGACGCGTAACCGCCAAGCGGCCGGGCGTGATCGTCATCCATGAGAATCGTGGCCTGAACCCGCACATCAAGGACGTGACGCGCCGGCTGGGGCTTGCCGGCTATCTGGCCTTCGGCGTGGATTTTCTGTCCGTCGATGGCGGGACGCCCGATAATGAGGATCGCGGCCGCGAGATGATCGCGGCGCTCGACCGGGCCGCCACCGTGAAGCGCGCGGTGGACGCCGTCGCCTTCCTCTCCGCTCATCCCGACAGTACGGGCTCGGTCGGTGCCGTCGGTTTCTGCTGGGGCGGAGCGATGGTGAACCTGCTGGCGGAGGACAGCCCGGAGCTGAAGGCGGGTGTCGCCTATTACGGCATGCAGCCGCCGCTGGAGCGCGTGCCGGACATCAAGGCGGCGCTGCTGTTGCACTATGCCGGGCTCGATAACCGCATCAATGAAGGCATTCCGGCGTATGAGGACGCGCTGAAGAAGGCGGGCAAGGACTACACGATTTATGTCTATGAGGGCGTCAATCACGCCTTCAACAACGACACCAGCCCGACACGCTTCGATCCGAAGGCAGCGGAACTCGCCTGGGGACGCACGCTCGACTTCTTTGCCAAGCATCTCGGCGTCCCGCCGCCGGTGGAGACGTGACGTCCGGGCGCTTCAAGAGCGTCAAATCGCCGGCAGATTCAGCCAGTCCGCGGCGGCGCTGAGGCCGAGGTCGACGGCGAGGGCCGCCAGGATCATGCCCATCACCCGGCTGATGATGGAGGCGCCGCCCCGCCCGATCATGCGGCCAAGCGGGCCTGCGGCGAGCATGATCAGCAGGGTGATCAGCAGGACGATGCTGAAGACGACGATGGTCAGCATCCGGTCCGGAAAATTGTGCCGGGCGTTATCGGTCAGCACCACCGCCGCCAGCATGGCGCCGGGACTGGCAATGGAAGGGATCGCCAGCGGATAGATGGCGATGTCCAGTGGGTTGGTGTCGGCCGGTGTCTGTGCCTCCGTATGGCTCTTGCCGTGAATCATGGTGAGGGCAAAGAGGAAGAGGACGATGGCACCGGCGATCTGGAAGGAATGGATCGAGACGTCCATCGCCCGCAGCAGCCAGTGGCCGGCCATGGCGAAGAAGACGAGGACGCCGAAGGACACCAGGGTCGACAATATTGCCGCCTTGCGCCGGGAAGCTGCGTCGAGCGTCGCGGTGACGGCAAGGAAGACCGGAAGCGTGCCGAGAGGATCGATGACCACCCAGAGGGTGACAAATTCCTCAAGACGCTCGGACATATTCATGCGGCTCTCCCCGGCATCTGGACAGCCTTAGGCGCATTTCGGCCCCTTGCCAATGGTGCCGTTGCGTCCGGCGCGTGGGGGCGGCATGGTGCTCGCGCCGGTCCTCAGGGCCGTGAGTCGTTCGCGGAATTTCGAGACCAGATGGCAGCCAAACTGACAGCCCAACCCCGCCGGGGCCCCGATTTCTCCCATGAACGCGCGGCCTGGGCGGCGGGCGAGGTGCCGGTGGCCGGCGCCGACGAGGTGGGGCGCGGCCCGCTTGCCGGGCCGGTCGTCGCCTGCGCCGTGGTGCTCGATCCCGAACGGGTGCCGGAGGGGCTGGACGATTCCAAACGGCTCACGCTTGCCCAGCGCGAGAGGCTGTTCGAGGTGATCTGCGCCACAGCGGAAGTGTCGCTGGCCTTTGCGCCGCCGCTGCGTATCGACACCCACAATATCCGCCAGGCGACCCTGTGGGCGCTCGCCCGCGCCACGGCCGGCCTTCCGCGCCGCCCGCGCCTCGTTCTCGTCGATGGCAATGACGTTCCGCCCGTGGACTGCGCCGCCCGCGCGATCATCGGCGGGGATGGGCTGGTCGCGTCCATTGCCGCCGCCTCGATCGTCGCCAAGGTGACGCGCGACCGGTTGATGGCGTCGCTGGGCGTTGCTCATCCCGGTTATGGCTTTGAGCGTCATATGGGCTACGGCACGCCCGAGCATCAGGCCGCGCTGGCCGAACTCGGCGTCTGCCGTCATCATCGTACCTCTTTTGCGCCGATCCGCGCGCGGATGACACCGGCCGAGTGATGCCGCGGCGCGCCCCGCCTGGAGGCGAGGCGCGAGCTAGTGGTAGCTCTCGCCCTCCCGCACCTTGCCGCGGAACAGCCAGTACACGAAGGCGATGTAGCCGAGGATGATCGGCAGCATGAAGATGGTGCCGATGAGCATGAAGATCTGGCTCGCCGGGGCGGCGGCGGTCTCCCACACCGTCAGGCTCGGCGGGATGAGATAGGGGAAGATCGATATCCCGATTCCGAGATAGCCGAGCAGGAACAGGCCGATGACGCCGAAGAACGGCCGGTTCTCGTG
>JAEZMI010000239.1 GCA_023414975.1 Pseudomonadota bacterium
GGCCAGCTCTCCGGCCAGGTGGCCGCCGGCGCCGCGCCGGGCGCCGGGGCGACGCTGCCGCCGACCAACAGCCCGAAGGACCTGTTCGATCTCGCTTATGGCTACATGCTGCGCCAGGACTATGCGCAGTCCAGCCAGAGCTTCGAGCAGTTCCTGAAGCTGTATCCCAATGACCGCGCGGCGCCCGACGCCTATTACTGGCTCGGCGAGACGCAGTATCAGCGCAAGAGCTACAAGGAGGCGGCCCAGAGCTTCCTCAAGGTATCGACCGATTTTCCGAACGCGGTGAAGGCCCCGGACGCGCTTCTGCGTCTCGGCCAGTCGCTCGCCGCCATCGGCGAGAAGGATGCGGCCTGCGCGACGCTGAACGCGGTCGGCAACAAATACCCGCGCGCCTCGACCACCATCAAGCAGGGGGTGGCGCAGGAGCAGAAGCGTGCCGGCTGCTGAGGCCGCGCCCGCTTCGCTTCCGGCCGGCCGCGCGGCCGGCGCGCGTCTTGCGCCCTTCGCCGCTCACGCCCATGTCCTGCTCGCCGTTTCCGGCGGCCCCGATTCCACCGCGCTGATGCTGCTGGCGGCGCGGTGGCGTGACGAGACCGGCGCGGCGACCCGGCTTTCCGTCGCCACCGTCGATCACGGCCTGCGCGCCGAGGCGCGGGCGGAGGCCGAGGCGGTGGGGCGGCTTGCCGCCGGCTTGGGAATGTCCCACGCGGTACTGGCGCTCGCCGCGCCGCTTTCCGGCGCCCGCCTTCAGGAAGCGGCGCGCCATGCCCGCTATGAGCGCCTTGCCGCCCATGCCCGTTCCATCGGCGCGAGCGCCATCGCCACCGCCCACACGCAGGACGACCAGGCCGAGACCGTGCTGTTCCGGCTGATGCGGGGCTCCGGCCTCACCGGCCTCACCGGCATGGCGCCGGCCCGCGCCCTCGCCGATCTCGTTCTCCTGCGCCCGCTGCTGGGCTGCGCCAAGGCGGAACTGGTGGCGCTGTGCCGGGAGCAGGGGGTCGCTTTCGCCGAAGACCCCTCGAATCAGAATCCGCGCTTTGCCCGCGTGCGGCTGCGCAGGCTGATGCCGGTGCTGGCCGATGAGGGGCTGGACGCGGCCCGCCTCGCCCGGCTCGCCGCGCGGCTGCGCCGGGCGGATGAGGCGCTGGAGGCGGCGACGGACGAGGCGGCGGCGCGGCCCGGTGTCGCGCTGGAGGGCGGCGTGCTCGACCGCGCCGGGTTCCTGGCGCTGCCCGAGGAAATCGCCCTGCGTCTGCTCGGCCGCCTCGTCGAACAGCGGGGCGAAGGCCCGGTGGAACTCGCCAAACTCGAAGCGCTGCTGGCGTGGATGCGGGCGCTGCCCGCGCAGGATGGCGGCGCCCGCACGCTCGCCGGCGCGCTCGTCCGGCTGTCGCCCCGGCGCGTGTCCATCCGCCGCGCCCCGGCCCGGCGGTGGCCAGCGGCGCACTTTTAACGCGGATTTGCACCCGTGCGGGCGTTCGCAAGGCCCGGCCCATCTTGGCAAGGATGAATGGGGAACCTAAATTACCCCTGAGATAAGGGAGGTCCGCCAGCGCCGGCGGAACCCGCGCGCCGGGTTGTCCCCGACGCCGAAAGGAACGTGATGAACGCCAACATACGGAATTTCGCCCTCTGGGTGATCATCGTTCTGCTCCTTCTGGCGCTTTTCTCGCTGTTCCAGAATCCGGCGCAGCGCCAGGCGGCGAACGACATCAGCTTCTCGCAGCTGCTGAACGAGGTCGATCAGGGCCGCGTGCGCGACGTGGTGATCCAGGGCCCGGAAATCTCCGGCACCTTCACCGACGGGCGCACTTTCCAGACCTATTCGCCCAACGACCCCTCGCTGGTGCAGCGCCTCTACGGCAAGGGCGTCGCGATCACCGCCAAGCCGCTGCAGGACAGCGTGCCGTGGTTCGTCAGCCTGCTGATCTCCTGGCTGCCCTTCATCGCGCTGATCGGCGTGTGGATCTTCCTCTCGCGCCAGATGCAGGGCGCGGGCGGCAAGGCGATGGGCTTCGGCAAGAGCCGCGCCAAGCTGCTGACCGAGGCGCATGGCCGCGTCACCTTCGAGGACGTCGCCGGCATCGACGAGGCCAAGAGTGACCTCACCGAGATCGTGGAGTTCCTGCGCGACCCGCAGAAGTTCCAGCGGCTCGGCGGGCGCATTCCGCGCGGCGTGCTGCTGGTCGGCCCGCCCGGCACGGGTAAGACGCTGCTCGCCCGCGCCATCGCCGGCGAGGCCAATGTGCCGTTCTTCACCATTTCGGGTTCCGACTTCGTGGAGATGTTCGTCGGCGTCGGCGCCAGCCGCGTGCGCGACATGTTCGAGCAGGCGAAGAAGAACGCGCCCTGCATCATCTTCATCGACGAAATCGACGCGGTCGGCCGTCATCGCGGCGCTGGCCTCGGCGGCGGCAATGACGAGCGCGAGCAGACGCTGAATCAGCTTCTCGTCGAGATGGACGGTTTCGAGGCGAATGAGGGCATCATCCTCATCGCCGCCACCAACCGCCCGGACGTGCTCGATCCCGCTCTTCTGCGTCCCGGCCGCTTTGACCGTCAGGTGATCGTGCCGAACCCGGACGTGGTCGGCCGCGAGCAGATCCTGAAGGTGCATGCGCGCAAGATCCCCGTCGCTCCGGACGTGAACCTCAAGGTGATCGCCCGCGGCACGCCGGGCTTCTCGGGCGCAGACCTCGCCAACCTCGTCAACGAGGCGGCGCTGCTGGCAGCCCGCAAGGGCAAGCGGCTGGTGTCCATGAGCGACTTCGAGGACGCCAAGGACAAGGTCATGATG
>JAEZMI010000240.1 GCA_023414975.1 Pseudomonadota bacterium
CGAGGAAGAAGGGCAGGGCGGTCGGCAGCTTGAGCTGCACCAGCGTCTGCCAGGGCGAGGCGCCGGACAGGCGGAACAGGTCGCGCAGGTTCGGATCGACCGATTTCAGCCCCAGCGTCGTATTGGCCAGCACCGGGAAGAAGGCGACGATCCAGGCGCAGACCAGCACGGCGGTGTCGGTGTCGAGATAGATCAGCATCAGCGGCGCGATGGCGATGATCGGCGTCACCTGCAGGATCACCGCGATCGGGAACAGCGAGAACTCGACGATGCGCGAGGAGGCGAAGATGAGCGCCAGCGCCACCCCGCCGACCACCGCGAAGAACAGGGCAAGGCCGGTGGTGCGCAGGGTCACCAGCATGGAATCGAGCAGCACCGCATGGTCTTTCACCAGCGTGCCTGCCACGAGCGCCGGGCTCGGCAGGATGTAGGGCGGCAGGTCGTTGAGCCGGACGACGAGATCCCACCCGATCATCGCGAGCGCCAGCACGGCGAGGGGCATCAGCCAGCGAAGGGGGGAGTGCTCCATGCGCCCGCGTGCCCCTAGCCCGCTTCCATCGCCCGCGCCAGCGCCAGCGAGGCCTCGCGGCACAGGCCGGCATATTCCGGCGAGGTGCGGAAGGCTTCGTCGCGCGGCTGGTTCGGGTCGATTTCCAGCTCCGCCGCGATCCGCCCCGGCCGGGCGCGGAAGACGAGAATGCGCGAGGAGAGGTAGACGGATTCGAACACCGAATGGGTGACGAAGACGATGGTGCAGCCAAGTCGGCGCCACACCTCCAGAAGATCGTTGTTCAGCTTGAAGCGGGTGATCTCGTCCAGCGCCGCGAAGGGCTCGTCCATCAAGAGCAGGCTCGGCCGGGTGACGAGGGCGCGGGCGATGGAAACGCGCATTTTCATGCCGCCGGACAGCTCGCGCGGATAGGCGTCGCGGAAGGCCGAGAGGCCGACCATTTCCAACGCCTCGGCGATGGCGGGCTCGGCCGCCTTGCGGCTGGTGCCGGCAAGGCGTAGCGGCAGATAGACATTGCCGAACACGCTCGCCCACGGCATGAGCGTCGGCTCCGGGAAGACGAAGCCGATGGAGGGACGCACCGCCCCCGCCGCCCAGTCGATCCGCCCGGCCGTGGGATCGGACAGGCCGGCGATCAGCCGCAGCGCGGTCGATTTTCCGCAGCCGGAAGGGCCGAGCAGGGACAGAAACTCGCCCTGCCGCACCTGCATGTCGAGCCCCTCCAGCGCCGTCACCGCATTGGCGAAGCGCTTCTCCACCCCGGAGAGCGCGAGCAGGGGCGGGGACTGGCGGGCGGTCTCGCCTGCGGCGGGGTCACGGATGGACAGGGTCATTCTCTCTCAACGTTTCGCGTCATCCGGTCGACGCCTGTCGGACGATGGCGCCGATCGCATTGACGACAAGGCGCGCGGCCGTCAGGGCCGACAGGCCGTCAATGTCGGCCGGAGGATAGAGCTCCACAAGGTCGAAGCCGACGATCCTGGCTCGCGTGCCCACGCCCGCGATCAGGTCGATGGCCTGCGTGTAGGTGAGGCCGCCCGGCGTGCGCGACGCCACCGCCGGCATGATGCCGGGATCGAGGCCGTCGCAGTCCAGCGTGATGACCACCCGAGCGCCTTCCGGGATGTTCCTGAGGGCGGCGTCGACCCCGTGGGCATGCAGCTGACGGGCCGTGACGATGTGGCTGCCATAGCGCTCCGCCGCTTCCACCTCCGCGCGGCGCGCGCTCCCGACACTGCGCATTCCGACCTGCACCATGCCGGCGACATGCACCATCTCGCTCGCCCGGCGCATGGGACTGGAGAAACCGTTGCGCTCCCCGAACCGCTCGTCCCGCCAGTCCATATGCGCGTCGATCTGCAGGATCCAGATCGGCCCATGCGCCGCGAAGGCTTCAAGGAAGGGGATCGGCACGGAATCGTCGCCGCCGAGCAGGATCGGCACGGCTCCCGCGGCCAGCACCTCGCGCGTCTTCGCCGCGATCCGGGATCGATTTCCCTCATTGTCGCGCAGGTTTGTGGGCACCTCGCCGGCATCGATGCAGCAGACCGGCCCGCCATCGAACAGCGGGCCGCCGAGATCGAAATCCCAATGGTCGATGAGGGACGCGTCGCCCTGGCTCGCCGTGCGAATGGCGTCGGCGGCCAGGGCGTAGCCTGCGCTATCGTGGCCAGGATAGGTGCTGCCATGACCGACGCTGAAGATCACCGCGCGCGGCGCGCGGCCGTCCGCGAGACGGTCGGGCAGGCCGAGAAAGGCAGGCGAGGCGCTCATCGCCGATCTACTTCGCCAGATCCTTGCCCACGCCCTTGTTCACGAATTGCAGCGTGTAGGACTTGGTGTAGTCGATGTCGCTGCTGACCACCCCGGCGCGGGCCATCTTGTCGTAGAAGCTCTTGATCTTGGTGTCCGTCATGGCGCCGACCCCGAGCGTCTTGGCGTCGCCGGAATCGACGATGCCGTACTCCTTCAGCTTGGCGATGGAGAAGGCGATCATCTCATCCGTCATTTCCGGATTGTCCTGCTTGATCAGCTCGTTCGCCTTGGTGTTGTCGCCGTAGAGATAGTTGTACCAGCCGATGATCGAGGCATCGACGAAGCGCTGCACCAGATCGGGGTCGGTCTTCACCAGCTCGCTGCGCGTCTCGATGGTGGTCGAATAGGTGTCGAAGCCCTGGTCGGCCAGCAGGAACAGCGCGGGCTTGAACTTGCCTTCCTTTTCCACCGCGAAGGGCTCCGAGGTGATGTAGCCCTGCATGGCGCTGTTGGGGTCGGCGAGGAAGGGCGCGACATTGAAGGTGTAGGGCTTCACCTGGCTTTCCGAGAAGCCGAAATCCTTCACCAGCCATTGGTAATAGCTCGCCAGGCCTTCCTTGCTGATAAAGAGCGTGCGCGTCTTCAGATCCTCGAACGTCGCCACGTCGGGGTGGGCGATGAGAACCTGCGGGTCCTTCTGGAACAGCGCCGCGACCACGACGGTGGGGATGCCCTCCTTCACCGAGTCGAAGGCCTGCAGCATGTTGGCGCCCATGTAGAAGTCGATCTTGCCGACCGGCAGCAGCAGGCGGTTATTGGCCTGCGGACCGCCCGGCAGGATGGTGACGTTCAGCCCGTACTTCGCGTAGGTGCCGTCCACCACCGCCTGGTAGAAGCCGCCATGCTCGGCTTGCGCTACCCAGTTGGTGCCGAACGTCACCTTGTCGGCGGCAAAGGCGGGCGGCGACGCGAAGCCCAAAGCGGCGGCGGCGAGGGCGGCGGCGGCGGTGATCTGAGGAAAACGCAGGCGCGGAAGACGCAGGCGCATCGATGTCTCCATCCGGTGCGAAGAGCGGCGGTCGGGGGGTGAAGGCGAAGCACTGCCGCCATGATAGGCGAGCTTAATCCGGATGCACATAGGGCGCAGGGCAGGGTGACGATCGCGCGCCATCATCATTTGGGGCGATTGCGCCGGCCGGCGCGCGCGCCTAGCCTCACCG
>JAEZMI010000247.1 GCA_023414975.1 Pseudomonadota bacterium
CCCATCGCCCGGCTGAAGGGCGAGGACGGCGCCAGCCCGGCGCCCGCTGGGAACGGGCGGGTGACGCGCACCCTCGCCATGCCGCGCCTCGGCGAGACCATGGATGAGGGCCGCATCGTCGGCTGGATGGTTCAGCCGGGCGCCGCCTTCAAGCGCGGCGACGGGCTGTTCGAGATCGAGACCGACAAGACAGTCGCCGAATTTCCCGCGCTGATGGACGGCACGCTCATCGAGACGCTGGTGGAACTCGGTTCCATGGTGCCGGTGGGCGCGCCGCTGGCGCGGGTGGAGATCGCGGCGTCCGACGCCGGCATGGAAGGCTTCCTCCCCGAGGAGGGAGCCCCGGCACCGGCGACTGATCCGGCTCCGGCGACGGCTGCCCCGGCGACGACCGCTCCCATGGCGACCGTCGCGGCGATGTCCCATACTTCGGCCGACCCTGCCGCCCCCCGGCGCGCCACCCCCATCGCCCGGCGGCTCGCCGCGCGGGCCGGAATCGACCTCGCCAGCCTGCGCGGCACCGGCCGACGCGGGCGCATCGAGGCCCGCGATGTCGAAGCGGCGCTGGCGGGCGGAACCACCGCCACGCCAGGCGCCATCGCCTTTGACCGCCATGGTACGCCGGGCGCGGCGCGGCGGGCGCTGCTGCTGCACGGCTTCGCCGGCGACCGCACCACTTTCGCCGCCTTCGCCAGCCAGCTCGGCCGCGCCGGTTACGACGTGCTGGTGCCGGACCTTCCCGGCCATGGCGCGACCGGTGCCGAGGCCACGAGCGTGGCCGATCTCGCCGCGCCGCTGCCCGGCTTTCTCGCCGCGCAGAGATTCGCCCCGACCGAAATCGTCGCCCATTCGCTCGGCGCCGTGGCCGCCGTGGCGCTGGCGGAACGGCTGGAAGGCGTCGAACGGCTGACGCTGCTCTGCCCCGCCGGTCTCGGGCTCGCCATTGACGGCGAGTTCATCGCCGGCATGGCCTCGCGACCCTCCCCCGGCGCGTTGCGCCATCTGCTGCGGCGCCTAACCGCCCGCCCGGCCGGGCTGTCCGATGCCGCCGTCGCCGGCCTCGCCGCGACGCTCGGTGCCGGCCGGCTTACGGCGCTCGCGGAGGACGCGTTCGGTGCGGGCGGCCAGCAGTTCGACATCGTCGAGCCGCTTGTCCGCCTGTCCCGGCGCATGAGCGTGCGGCTCGTCGTCGGTCTGGAGGACCGCATCATCCCGTGGACGCAGGTCACCGCGGCGCCGGCGCGTGTCGCCATCCATCTCGTCGCCGGCGCCGGCCATATGCCGCATTGGGACCAGCCGGGCGAGGTTCTGGCCCTGTTCGAAGGAGATGCCGCATGAGCGAGTTGAAAGACGTTCACGCCCGCCTCGGTCATTTCGCCAAGGCGGTGCCCGAAGTCGCCGCCGGCTTCCGCCAGCTCGGCAAGGCGGCCGGCGCGGCGGGCCGGTTCACCCCGGCGCAGAAGGAGCTGTTCGCCGCCGCCTTCGGGGTGATCCGGGGCTGCGAGGACTGCATCCTCTACCATGTGGATGCCGCCCGCCGCCTGGGAGCCGAACGCGACGACCTCATCGAACTGCTCGCCGTGGCGGTGGAAATGAGCGGCGGCCCGGCGATGGTCTACGGCGCCAAGGCGCTGAAGGCCTTCGACGCGCCCGCCTGACCCCCGCCCAACGAAACTCGACGGGAGATCAACTCCCGCGAGCTTGTGGAGGATTTCATGGCCTATGTCGTCGCCGTCGATGGCGGAACCGAAAGCCTGCGCGCCGGCGTCTATGACCCGTCCGGCGCCTGTCTCGGGCAGGCGAGCCATCCCTATGGTACGGAGTTCGCGCCCGGCGCCCGCGCCGAGCAGAACCCGGAGGACTGGTGGACCGCGCTCGGCATCGCCACGAAGGCGGCGCTGGCGAAGGCCGGCGTCGACCCGCAGGCTGTGGAGGCGATCTGCCTCACCACCACGTCCTGCACCGTGGTCGCGCTCGACGCCGAGGGCAACGCGCTGCGCCCGGCGCTGTTGTGGATGGATGTGCGCGCCGGCGAGGAGACGCAGGCCGTGCTCGCCACCGGCGATAGGGCGCTGGCGGCGAACGGGGCCGGGCGCGGGCCGGTCTCCGCCGAGTGGATGATCCCGAAGGCGCTCTGGCTGAAACGCCATGAACCGCACATCTTCGGGCGCGCGACCACCATCGGCGAGTATCAGGACTTCATGACCATCCGCCTCACCGGGCGGCGGGTCGCCTCGCTCAACAACGCCTCCATACGCTGGCACTACGCGACCACGCGCGGGGGCTTTGCGGTCTCGCTGGTGACGGCGCTGGGGCTGGAGGCGCTGCTCGACAAATGGCCGCCCGAGGTCGCCGCGCCCGGCGCGGTCATCGGTACGCTCACCGCGCGCGCCGCCGAGCATGTCGGCCTGCATACCGGGGTGAAGCTCGTGCAGGGCGGGGCGGATGCGCTGATCGGCATGATCGGCCTCGGCGTCGCCAAGCCCGGCCAGCTCGCGCTCATCACGGGCTCATCGCATCTCCAGTTTGGCGTGTCGGACCGCGAGGTTCACCATCCCGGCCTGTGGGGCTCCTATCCCGATGCAGTC
>JAEZMI010000257.1 GCA_023414975.1 Pseudomonadota bacterium
CGCCAGCTCGCCGAGGGTGAGAGTATCCAGCACGCCGGCGATGGCCACGTTCACCTTGCTCAACGTTGCCCGCACGCCGCATAGGGTGGGGTCGTCGCAATCCGCGCAGGGGCCCGCGCCGCTGGAGGCCGCGCAGGGCAGCCGGATCATCGGTGTTTCGAGCGCCCGCACGATCTCGCCGATCCGGATCGCGAAGGGGCCGCGCGTCAGCGCGTAGCCCCCGCCCGGCCCCTTCTTGGAG
Organism: Pseudomonadota bacterium; assembly: GCA_023414975.1. Classification (GTDB taxonomy): domain Bacteria; phylum Pseudomonadota; class Alphaproteobacteria; order Rhizobiales; family Xanthobacteraceae; genus Ancylobacter. The sequence continues at coordinate 242 of JAEZMI010000257.1, forward strand.
CGCACCAGCCCCGCTTCCCGAAGCTCCAGCAGAATGCCGTTCAGGAATTGCTTGGGAATGCGGTTGGCGTCGGCGATTTCCTGACCCAGGGCGGTCGCACCTTCCGCCTTCCGAGCCAGAAACATCATCGCCTTGAGGCCATACTTGCCCTTGTTGGTCAGCATGTTCGTCGAACCGTGAGAAGCGCGGCGGGGGGCAATGGGACTGAACGTCTTCACCGGTGGACGCCGGTGCCACGGCAAAAGGCAGCGCGTGAGTCGCGCGGACCGGGGGCGCGGCCATTGCCGCCAAGTGCAAGACAGATAACGCGTTTTCCGACACGATTGCGGTGCATGCCCCTCGGGGCGTGCTCTAGGTTTAGGCGTCGACCTTCTGCCGCTGCGGCATTGTTCGCGTCTTAATTTTCCCGAGGAAAGAGCAAAATTGCAACGAATTTAAGGTCATCGCGAATTAATTATACCACCGATGTGCAAAATTACCCGGACAGTGTGGAGGCCGCCGCGTCGAACGCGGCGGTGAAGGCCGCGACCCGGCGGTCGATGCGGATATCGGAGGCGCGCAGCGGCCGCGCGAGCGAGAGCCCCTCCAGCGAGCGGGCGCGTGAGAGCGCGACATAGGCCTGGCCCGCCGCAAAGGCGCCGCTGTCGAGATCGATGCGCACATCGTCCAGCGTCAGGCCCTGCGCCTTGTGGACCGTCACCGCCCAGGCCGGCACGAGCGGGATCTGCGTATAGGTGCCCACCACCTTGGCTTCGATCTTCCCGGTTGTCTCGCTCCAGTCGTAGCGTATGCGCTCCCAGCTCGTGCGCTCGATCTCCACCACGCCGCCGGCGTCGAGCCGGACGAAAGCGCGGTCAGGGGCCAGGCCCGTCACGGTGCCGACGGAGCCGTTGACCCATTGCCGCTCGGGATCGTTGCGCACGGCCATGACGCGGGCGCCGACCTTGAGGACCAGCAGTTCGGGGACCGGCAGACGGTCGTTGGCGAGGTCGAACTCGCCCTCGCTGCGCCCTTCATAGATGCGGCCGGCCTCGGTGAGCCCATCCATGCCGTAGCGGTTGTACCCGTCCACGCGCATATTGGTCGGCGCCAGCACGACGGGGATCCGGCCGGGCCGGTGGTCGCGGAAGGAGGCGCCGTTGATGGCGTCGATGGCCCGCATCACGTTGCGCCCCGAACGCAGGTCGGCAAGGTGAGCGACGAAGGCCGCGTCGCTCTGCCGGTAGACCTGGCGGAAGGGGAGCCGGGTGATGTCCACCTCGCGCAGCACCCGCGCGTCGAAGGCGAACGGGCCTTCATAGCCGAGATGGCCGAGGATCTCCCGCTCCGCCTGCGGCACCACCGGCGGAAGCTGCAGGAAGTCGCCGACCAGGATGACCTGCACGCCGCCGAAGGGGGAAGGATCGCCGCGGGCGATGCGCAGCGAGCGGTCCACCGCGTCCAGCACGTCGGCGCGCACCATCGACACTTCGTCAATGATGAGCCGTTCCAGCTTCTTCATCAGCGTGCGCTTGGGCGCGCGGGGCTTCACCTGATCGGGGTCGATGAGGCGCGGGGGAAGGCCGAAGAAGGAATGGATCGTCTGCCCGCCGAGCTGGAGCGCGGCAACGCCGGTCGGCGCGAGAAAGGCCTGCTTGCCGCCGCCGAGCCGGCGCAGCGCCTGCAGGAACGTCGTCTTGCCGGTGCCTGCGCCACCGATCACCATCACCAGCGGCGCGCCTTCGCGGATGAGGGTCAGCGGCCCGGCGAAGGCATCGTCGGGCACGGCAGGGCGAATCGCGGGGGCGGAGCGCTCGGTCATTCCGGCAAAAAAGCACAGCCGCGCCCGGAACACACGCGGGGGCGCCCGTGCCAAGAGCCTGCGCCGATCAGCCTGCGCCGATCAGCCTGCGCCGATCAGATCGGTTCAATCGGACCGGACAGCGCTAATGCAGCTTGATGAGGGCGAGGCCGAGAACGATGAGCGCGGCGGCGCCGAGCCGAGCCAGATTCAGCGGCTCGCGCAGCACCACCACGGCGATGAGCGCGGCGAACATGACACTCGATTCCCGCACCGCGGCGACAAGGCCGATGGGGGCCTTGGTCATCGCCCAGATGGTGATCCAGTAGGCGGAAAGCGACATCGCCCCGCCGAGGATTCCCGGCAGCAGGAACCCGGCCGCCGGCCGCAGCGCCGCCGGCCCGAGACGGATCAGCGCCACGGTGGCGACGCACGGCCCCTCCAGCAGGAACAGCCACGCCGAATAGAGGTGCGGGCTGCCGGTGGCGCGCGCGCCCATGCCGTCGATCACCGAATAGACCGCGATGCTGAAGGCACAGGCCAGCGCCAGCACCAGCGCGCGCGCATCGAAGCCGCCGCTCCTCGGGCGCCAGGCGATGGCCAGCACGCCCGCCGCCAGCACAACGACGCCGAGCACGCCCTGCGCGTCGATCGGCTCGCCCAGCAGCGCCAGCGAGAACAGCGTGGTGATCAGCGGCGAGCCGCCGCGCGCCAGCGGGTAGACGAAACCCATATCGGCGCGGCGATAGGCGCCGGTGAGGGTGAGATAGTAGACGAGGTGAACGGTGATGGAGCCGATGATCCACGGCCAGACATGGGCCGGCGGCGGACCGAACCACAGCGCGGCCGGCAAGGCGATGGCGCTGCAGGCCGCGGTGATGAGCACCACCGCGACCAGCGGGTCGAGCCGGATCTTGAGAATGGCGTTCCAGCCCGCATGCATCGCGGCGGCGGCGATGACCGCCAGAAACACGCTGGGTTCCATGACACCGCCGGAAGCTGCGAGACCCCGCCTCGTTAGCTGATTCCCCGGCCAGCCACGGGAAAATTCCTTCAGGAGGTCGGCTGCGCCTCGCAAGGGCGTCCGGGGTCCGTCGCCGGAGCCGGGACGCCGTTTTCCAGCCAGATGGTGATCGGGCCGGAAGCCGCAACCGGACGATAATTCGCATCGATATAGTCGTCGAGCAGTGTCACGCCGCTGCTTTCCGCGCTGGCGTTCGGCTCTCGCACGGCGTCAAACGTCGCGTCGCGAACAATCCACCGGACCTGGTTGCGCTTGAGGTCGGCGATCATCGCCGTCTGGATATCCGCGCGCGTCTGAAGCCCCGGATCAAAATGGTGCCAATGCGTTCCCGGCATACGCCCCGAGGCAAAATAGAGCATGACCGGATTGACGAAAATCCTGTCGTGCCTGTTCAGGCCCAGGAAGATGCGCTCGTTCGGCGGAACGTATTGGGAGAGATAATTGGTGACGCGCGCATAATCGGGGTCGAGCCGCACGCCTTTGAGCCGCGGCACGGCGCCGCAACGTGCCGGCTCCGGTGTGGATGCGATCAGGCCGATCTCCTGCAGGCCCCAGCCGGCCGGCGTCCTGTCGGGCATCGACATGTCGAGGCTCAACTGCGGGGCGGCAAAAAGCGCGGCCGGCATGAGGACGATGGCGATCAAACCGGCAGCCGCGACGCGGCCGAGCGCTAGGCTCTTCCGCCACCGTCCGGCCAATATGCAAAAGGCGACGATGGCCGGAACATTTCCCATGAGCATATGCAGAGGGCTTACCCGCACGGTACCTTTGAAGAAGAATGCCAAAGCGCAAAGGGTGAAAAGAAGCAGTGCCGCCCACGTCTGGTCTTGCGAAATCTTGCCCTCAGAACCCGTGGTGTTCCTGCGCCGATTGCTGAGAACGGTGCGTACCGTTTCGAGGGCTACCAAGATTGCAGCAAGAGGAACGAAATAGACACCGGCTGCATCATGGCTCCACAGGCTGGGAAAGGGCAGACCTCTCATTAGTCGATAATAATGAAGGGGGTAGTCGATCACGTCGTTCCAGAAGTCGCGCAGCGGCGACGTGGCGAGATAGGCCAGAGCCGGCGGGATGAAAATCAGCGAGGTTCCGGCGCCATAGATCACCGTCAGCTCGAAGAGCCGCCGGGCGGCGACGCCGCGCGGTTCCTTGAGGACGAGAAGGATGGCCGCACCCGTCAGATTGGCGGCGAGGAGAAGGAACCCGGTGTCGTAACGAAACAGCGCCGCCAACCCGGCGCAGGCGCCGGCGGCGAATATTCTTCCCGGCCTCGGCGCGCTCCCGGCCGGGATCATCAAGTAAGTCCCGATCAATCCGAGGAATATGCAGGGATATATCGGGTAGAGCCAGGAATCGTCGAATGCCACGAACCAGCAGAGGCAGGCCAACGCGCCCGCCGAGGCGATGAAGCGACCTGAGGTCTTGCCGATGATGTAGAAAAGCACGCCGCATATGGCTGCCTTGACGCAGGCATCGTACAGGCGGGCCGCAATAAACATCCCGTCCGTCAGCTTTAGGACCGCAGCGACAATATAGTAGGAAGCTGGGCCGTAGTTCGCGTAAAAATCGCGATGCACCACATCGCCCGCAGTCACGCGCAGGGCGTTGGTCAGCATGATGCCTTCATCATAGATGCTCACATTGCGAGACATTGTGAGCACCACAACGACGAAACTGACCATCCAGACGAGGGCCGCCATCGGCACGTTGGTACTGTCGGATCGCCTCACAGGCAGCCTTCCCGCGACGGTGGCGCGCGTCATGATCCAGGATTCCGGTTAGGGGACGGATGTGCCGGGTATTAAAGTATGTAAGTCCATGTCCTTCCGGCACCCGGTATGTCAAGGCGTGACGGTTACTGGGTAAGGGTTCCGCTTCGCGCCGCTTGGGCCGCGCGTCGCCGGTGAACGGCCGCGCACAAGGCGGCGGCGAGAGAATTCAGAACAGTTTGATGAGGGCGAGCCCGCTCACCACCAGCAGCGCCGCGACGCCCCCGCAGATACCGACCAGCACAAGAGCGCTGAACGGGTCGAGCCTTACCTTGAGGATCACGTTCCAGCCCGCCTGCGCGGCGGCCGAGACGAGCATGACGACGAAGACGGACAGGTCCATGGGGCACAGCGGGCGCGGCGGGGAGTATCAGGTTACCCCATGCCGCCCGCTGCCGAGCAGGCTTTTCCCGCGCGTTCCGCGCGGCGTCGTCGTCCTCCGGGATCAGACCCCGAGCTGGGTGACGAACTTGGTATTCACATAGGCCTCCATCGCCTCGGTGCCGCCCTCCGAGCCATAGCCGGAATCCTTGATGCCGCCGAACGGCACTTCGGGCAGAGCGAGACCGTGATGGTTGATCGAGACCATGCCGCTCTCCACCCGGCGGGCGAACTCGTCCGCGCGCTGGCCGGAGGTGGTGTAGGCATAGGCCGCAAGGCCGTAGGGCAGGCGGTTGGATTCGGCGATCACCGCCTCCATCGAGGAGAAAGGCTGCACCGGCACAACCGGGCCGAACGGCTCCTCATTGAGGATGCGGGCATCGGCCGGCAGGTCGGTCAGCACCGTCGGCTGGAAGAAATAGCCCTTGTTGCCGATGCGCGCGCCGCCGGTCCGCAGCGTCGCGCCCTTGGAGACCGCGTCGGCGGTCAGCGCTTCCATAGCCTCCACGCGGCGGGCATTGGCGAGCGGACCCATGCGCACGCTCTCGTCGAGGCCGTTGCCGACCTTCACGCCCTTCACCGCCTCGGTGAAGCCGTCGACGAAGCGCTCATAAATGTCCTGATGCACCAGGAAGCGGGTCGGCGACACGCAGACCTGGCCGGCATTGCGGAACTTGGCCCCGGAGAGCAGCTTCACCGCGACGTCGACATCGGCGTCCTCGAACACGACGGCCGGGGCATGGCCGCCGAGTTCCATGGTCACGCGCTTCATGTGCAGGCCCGCCAGCGCGGCGAGCTGCTTGCCGACGATCGTGGAGCCGGTGAAGGAGATCTTCTTCACCACCGGATGCGGGATGAGGTACTCGGAAATCTCCGAGGGCACGCCGAAGACGAGGTTGACCACGCCCTTGGGCAGGCCGGCATCCTCATAGGCCTTGATGAGGGCGGCGCAGCTCGCGGGGGTCTCTTCCGGCCCCTTGAGGATCACCGCGCAGCCGGCGGCGAGCGCGGCGGAGACCTTGCGGACCGCCTGGTTGATCGGGAAGTTCCAGGGCGTGAAGGCGGCGACGACGCCCACCGGCTCGCGGTGGACGATCTGCTGGATGCCGGCGCCGCGCGCGGGGATCAGCCGGCCATACTGGCGGCGGCCTTCCTCGGCGAACCAGTCGATGATGTCGGCGGCGGCAAACGTCTCGACGCGGGCTTCCGCGACCGGCTTGCCCTGCTCCATCGTCATGATGCGGGAAATCTCTTCCGCCCGCTCGCGCAGCAGCTCGGCGGCCTTGCGCATCAGCTTGTAGCGCTCGTGCGGCGCGACGTGGCGCCAGGTGGCGAAGCCCTTTTCGGCGGCGGCGAGCGCGGCGTCGAGGTCGGCCTTGCTGGCATGGGCGAGCGTGCCGATGACTTCCTCGGTCGCCGGGTTGATGATCGGCTGCGTCGCCGGCTTGTCTCCGTGGCCGCTGCCTCCCCGCCACTGGCCATCGATGAAGAGCTGAACGTCGGGATAGGAGACGGTGAGCATGATCTGTCCTCTCGGCAGGATCGCGTCAGGAGCCGGACCGGACCGGCGGCTTGTGCCTCACACCTAATCCCCCGCGCGGGGTTGCGAAAGGGGCGTGTGCGCGTGACGGCGCGCGTATTTCTGCACAGGGTCCACGCCATGGGCCCCGCCGGCAGGGCAAAGCAGCCCGTGGGGAACGCGCGGGGAACTCGCGCGGCAAAGGCTCGTTAGCGCAGGCAACCCACATCATGCGGATGAGACCATGGCGACGGCCGACCGACTGCGCGGCGATATCGACCGCGGACACACCGCCGACAAGGTGCCCTTCTCCGATCCGGCGGCGGCGCCGCTCGGCACCGACGACGAAGCCGCCGGCACGCCGCCGAGCGCGGAGCGTGTGGCGCTGGCCCGCCGGCACGAGGCGCGCGGCGACGCGGGCAGCCCGCCCGGCGACACCGGCGA
>JAEZMI010000320.1 GCA_023414975.1 Pseudomonadota bacterium
GCCGGGGACTCGGCGGGCGCGGCGCGGCCGGTTCCGCCGGCGAGGGGATGCGGCGCTCGGCCCTGCTGCGCGGGGCGGCGGCGGAAATTCCGCGCAACGAGGCCCTGCTGCTTTTCGCGGCGATGAACCATCCCTGGCTCATGGAGCGCTTTGCCGAGGAACTGGCCGACCTGCCGCTGCAGAACAAGGACGCCGCGCGCCTGCGGCAGGCGTTGCTCGACGCCCATATCGACGGCGCGGACGAGGATGCCGAGCACCTGGCCGCACGGCTTGAGACCGTCGGCGTCGGTCCGGTGGCCCGGCGCCTCGCCCAGATCGCGGTCGCGCGCCACGACTGGCCGACCTTTGCCGACGCCGCGCGGGCGGATGTCGAACTCTGGTGGCATCAGCGGCTGGTCTTGCACCGGCGCAGCCACGCCCTATCTAAAGACCTGAAGGAAGCGGAAAAACGCCTCGCGGAGGAGCCCACGGACATGAATTGGGCACGCTTTCTCGACATACAAAGACAGCTCGCGGCACTTGACGGCACCGAAGCTTTGGTAGAGGGGTTCGGCGCCGCGTCGGGTCGTCCCGTGCGGTCGATGTAGACGTCCTCTGGGTCGCCCGCCCGCGCGCATCACCTGCGACGCGGAGCGTGTGGCCCCGTTTGCGTCGTGATCGCCCCGGCGGTTATGGGGTGGGTTTGAGAATCGAAGGGCGGCGCGCCGGATGAGCCGGACGCCGTCGCGCGTCGGGCGCGAGCCGGACGGCGGTTGAGGAGCAGACGGATGGCGAAGCAGGCAGCGGACGCGACGGAAGCCCCCGAGAAGGACGGCGACACCCCGGATAGCCCGTTGCTGGACCTTTCGGACGCTGGCGTCCGGAAGATGATCAAGCTCGCCAAGAAGCGTGGCTATGTCACCTATGACGAGCTGAACGAGGTTCTCCCCTCCGACCAGAACACGTCCGACCAGATCGAAGACATCTACGCGATGCTCAACGAGATGGGCATCAACGTGGTCGAGGCGGAAGAGGCCGAGGCGGAAGCCGAGGGCGAGGAGAACGCGGAGGCCGGCGAGGACGAGGAAGAGTCGGGCGGCGAGATCGCCGAAGCCGCGCCGCGGGCGGTCATCCGTTCCGAGACCAAGTCGGAGCCGGGCGAGCGCACGGACGATCCGGTGCGCATGTATCTGCGCGAAATGGGCTCGGTGGAGCTGTTGTCGCGCGAGGGCGAAATCGCCATCGCCAAGCGCATCGAGGCCGGCCGCGAGGCGATGATCGCCGGCCTGTGCGAAAGCCCGCTGACCTTCCAGGCCATCATCATCTGGCGCGACGAACTCGTCGAAGGCAAGGTGCTGCTGCGCGACATCATCGACCTGGAGGCGACCTACGCCGGTCCCGAGGCGAAGAACGGCCCGATCGTCGAGGGCGGCACGCTGGCGCCGGAAGGCGACGAGGAGCGCGAGCCGACGCTGGGCGAGACCATCGCCGCCGATGATGACGACGACATGGAGAATTCGCTCTCCCTCGCGGCCATGGAAGCGGAGATCAAGCCGAAGGTTCTGGAGACCTTCGACCACATCGCCGACAACTACAAGAAGCTGCGCCGGCTGCAGGACCAGAACGTCGAGTCGAAGCTCAAGAATGAAAGCCTCTCGCCGTCTCAGGACCGCAAGTACAAGACGCTCAAGGACGCGCTGATCACCGACGTGAAGTCGCTGTCGCTCAACCAGGCGCGCATCGACAACCTGGTCGAGCAGCTCTACGACATCAACAAGCGTCTGGTGTCGCTGGAAGGCCGGCTGATGCGCCTCGCGGAGAGCTTCGGCGTCGCGCGCGAGGACTTCCTCAAGCAGTATCAGGGCTCCGAGCTGGACCCGAAGTGGATCAGCCGGGTCAAGAACCTGACCTCGCGCGGCTGGAAGGGCTTCGTCGGCCAGGAACTCGACGGCATCAAGGATCTGCGTTCGGAAATCCACGCCCTCGCCACCGAGACGGGGCTGGAGATCCAGGAATTCCGCAAGATCGTGCAGATGGTGCAGAAGGGCGAGAAGGAAGCCCGCCAGGCGAAGAAGGAAATGGTGGAGGCGAATTTGCGCCTCGTCATCTCCATCGCCAAGAAGTACACGAACCGCGGCCTGCAGTTCCTGGACCTCATCCAAGAAGGCAACATCGGCCTGATGAAGGCGGTGGACAAGTTCGAGTACCGGCGCGGCTACAAGTTCTCGACCTACGCGACGTGGTGGATCCGCCAGGCGATCACCCGCTCGATCGCCGTTCAGGCCCGCACGATCCGTATCCCCGTGCACATGATCGAAACGATCAACAAGATCGTGCGCACCTCGCGCCAGATGCTGCATGAGATCGGCCGCGAGCCGACCCCGGAGGAACTGGCCGAAAAGCTCGGCATGCCGCTGGAGAAGGTCCGCAAGGTCCTGAAGATCGCCAAGGAGCCGATCTCCCTCGAAACGCCCATCGGCGACGAGGAAGACAGCCATCTCGGCGACTTCATCGAGGACAAGAATGCGATCCTGCCGATCGACGCGGCGATCCAGAGCAATCTTCGCGAAACAACGACGCGCGTGCTCGCCTCGCTCACGCCGCGCGAGGAGCGCGTGCTGCGCATGCGCTTCGGCATCGGCATGAACACCGATCACACGCTGGAAGAGGTCGGCCAGCAGTTCTCGGTGACGCGCGAGCGTATCCGCCAGATCGAGGCGAAGGCGCTGCGCAAGCTCAAGCACCCCTCGCGGAGCCGCAAGCTGCGCTCCTTCCTCGACAACTGAGCGCGGTCTCCCCCCGGATGCGAAACGGCGGCCTGCGGGCCGCCTTTTCTTTTTCAGCGGGGACTTAACGCGCCGGTGCCTCCACCAGCAGCCCGACGCTGCGGCGCCGAGGCGCTGCAGCCACGCCAGCCCCCGTCGATTCCGGGTGGTGCAAAGCGGTCGGCGAGGCTCAGTCTATGGGCCCTTTCCCTGGAGCGTCACGCCATGAGCGCCCTCGCGACGACGTTGCCCGCCGCCCTGTCGCCCGACTTCCTTCTCATCTGCTTCATCGTCGTTGCCTCGCCGGGCACCGGCGCGCTCTACACGCTGGCCGCGGGGCTCGGGCAGGGGCGCGGGGCCAGTGTTCTGGCCGCCTTCGCCTGCACGCTCGGCATCGTGCCGCATCTGGCCGGCGCCATGCTTGGATTGGCGGCGGTGCTGCACGCGAGCGCGCTGGCTTATGAGACACTGCGCTATGCCGGGGTCGCCTATCTCCTCTACATGGCGTGGCAGGTGCTGCGGGCGGACGGCACTCTGCGCATCACCGCGGGAGCGACACGGCTGCGGCCGATGCGCGTGCTCGCCGACGGCATTTTGCTGAACCTGCTGAACCCGAAGCTCTCCATCTTCTTCGTGGCCTTCCTCCCGCAGTTCATCGCGCCCATGGAGCCGGCACCGCTGCTGCGGATGATGGAGATGTCCGGCGTGTTCATGGCGATGACCTTCGCCGTCTTCGCGCTCTACGGCCTGTTCGCGGCCGCCATCCGTGGCCAGCTTGTGGCGCGCCCGTCGATCCTCGCCTGGATGCGGCGAGGCTTTGCCGCCGCCTTCGTGATGCTGGGGGCAAAGCTCGCCTTCAGCGACCGCTAGGGTCCTTCCGCCAGCCCAAAGAAAAGCCCCGTCCACCGTGGGCTGGGACGGGGCAGGTGTGCCTTTTGAACAGATGTCCTGTCGCAAGCACGGGCGCCTGAATGCGCCGCCTTCGGCCGAGCCGGTTTGGGACGGGCGGCCGTAAGGTTCAGGTCGGGCTCATTCGCCCGGAAGCGGGTGGTTGTGGCGGCGCGTCGCCCTGGTCGCGATGTCGACATAGGCGAGCGTGGCGGCGAAGCCGCCAAAGGCGATCAGCGTGGCCGCGAGAAAGAGGATGGTGTCCATCGGCATCGGCGTTCTCCCATCGGTGGATGGTGAACGCTAGCCCTCGCCCGCCGCGACCGCCTTGCGCTGGGTCAAGGCGGCGTCCGCCGCGCGGCCGCGCTGAATGCGCCGCCCCTCAGGGTGTGGTGATCGCCTGATCGACCAGCAGGGCGAGGCCGACCAGGGCGATGAAGATCAGGAAGAACAGGCCGAACAGGATCAGCGAGATGCGCCGCGCGAGCGCGGAAATATTGGTCATGCCGACCGCGCCGGCGATGATCGAGATGATCAGGAAGATGACGGCGTATTTGAACATCGCGGAACCCCTCAGGCCTCACGCGAAGAACGGCGTACCGGCGGCAAGGTTCCCCGGCGCGGCTCAGCCGCCGTCGGAGCGCCCGTCCTGCTCGCTGGGGAAATGGCCCTCGTCGCTCGCGCGGCGCATCTGGATCCGGCGGTCCAGTGCGGCGGCGGGCTTCTCGGCGAGCTCGTCCTCGGGCTGCGGCACCGTCCCGGTGATGGGCGAGGCGGCGCCGGTCTCCTCGACGCTCGCATGCCCCGTGCCCGCCGGCGCTTCCCGGCAGCACATGCGCCAGACCACGAAGATCAGCAGCAGCGTGTGCGAGCCGGCGGTGAAGAAGAACAGCGAGCCCGGCCCGTAATGCTGCATGCACCAGGAGGCGAGCGCCGGGCCGACCACCGAGCCGATGCCGTAGAGCAGCAGCAGCCCCGCCGCCGTCTCCACCGCCTGTGAGGCGGGCGTGCGGTCATAGGCATGGGCGGCGGCCAGTGAATAGGCCGGCAGCGACAGCGCACCGAAGAACAGGCCGAGAATGCACAGGCCCAGCAGGCCGAAACTGAACGTGCCGAGCGCGAGCCCGGCCAGAAGCGCGCCCACCATAAGCGCGGCGAGGATGCGCCGGCGGTCGGTCCGGTCGGAGAAGAAGCCCACCGGCCATTGCGCCACCGCCCCGGCGACCACCACGGCGCTCATGAAGGTCGCCGCGCCGTCGGCGGTGAGGCCGCGGCCGATGCCGAAGATCGGGCCGAGCGACCATAGCGAACCGTTGGTGAGGCCGATGACGAAACAGCCCACCATCGCCACCGGGGCGGCGCGGAACAGGCGGATGGGGTGGATCCGCGCGGTCTCGATCGGCGCCGGCTGGCCCGCATTGGTCATCACCACCGGCAGCGTCGCCAGCGAGAACAGGATGGCCGCCAGCGCGAAGAGTTCGAAGCCGCGCACCGGGTAGAGCGTGATCATCATCTGCCCGGCGGTGAGGGCCGCGTAGTCGACCATCACATAGGCGCTCATGACGAAGCCGCGCGTCTGGTTGGTGGCGCGGTCGTTCAGCCAGCTTTCGATGACGAGATACAGG
>JAEZMI010000295.1 GCA_023414975.1 Pseudomonadota bacterium
CATAAAGGCCATCCTCGCCCGCAACGTCGTCGCCCCCGGCACGCTGAAGCTGGAACTCGCCGAATCGCTGGTGATGGAGAACCCCGAATACGCGGCGCAGATTCTCCTGCGCATGCGCGAGCTCGGCGCCGGCCTGTCGCTGGACGATTTCGGCACCGGCTATTCCTCGCTGGCCTATCTCCAGCGCTTCCCCTTCGACACCATCAATGTCGACCGCACCTTCATGAAGGCGCTGGGCCGCAGCGGCAACAAGGCGCAGCGTCCGATCATTCTGCGCACCATCATCAACATGGCGCATGATCTCGGCATGGATATCGTGGCCGAAGGCATCGAGACCGAACAGGCCGCCGCCGCGCTTGCCAAGCTCGGTTGCCGCTACGGGCTGGGCAAGCTTTTCGGTGAGCCGCTGACCGCCGAGGAAGCCCGCAAGCGCCTGCAGCCGGAAGCGGCCCCGGCCTCGCTGGGCGGCCGCCTTCTCGCGCGCGGCAAGGGTAAGGACGCGGCCAAGGAAGCCGGCAAGGACGAGACACCGCCGTCAGCAGCTACATCTGCGCCTTCTCCCGCGCCCGCATCTGCGGCACGCCCCGCCCCCGCACCGAACGGCACGGCTGCGGCGCGTCCTGCCGCCAGTAACCCGGCGCGACAACCCGCCGCCGCGGCCGCCACTCCGCCCAGCGCGCCCATGCCACGGGCGGCGCAGACCGCAACACAGGCCGACGGCAAGACCGTTCCCGCCGCGGCCAAGGCAGGGCCCGGCGCCAATACGGGGAGTTCCAAGACGGGGAGTTCCAATACGGGTGGCGCCAAGCCCCCCGGCGCGCCGGCCGATGGGCAGCCGAGCGTACCTGCTGCCGCCAAGGCCGCGCCGCCGAAGTAATCTTGCCGCTAGAGTTCTCGGACGGAGTGAAGACCTGTCGCCGGCCGCTCAGGCGTGGCCGGCTTCTGAGGACAGCATGCCCGGATCGATGCCGATCTTGCGCAATGCCAGCTCGTATTTCGAGCCCGCATCCGCGTCGAACACCAGCGCGCTGTCAGCCGGGCAATGAAGCCAGCCATTCTGCTGGATCTCGTTCTCCAACTGTCCCGGTGCCCACCCGGCATAGCCGAGCGCCAACACCGCGTTGGCCGGCCCGCCGCCCGCCGCGATGGCCTTCAATATGTCGAGCGTCGCAGTGAGGCAGATGCCGTCATCGATCGGCAGCGTCGAATCCTGGATGAAGAAATCCGAGCTGTGCAGCACAAAGCCCCGCCCGGTCTCCACCGGCCCGCCTTTGAGCACGCGCACCCCACCGGCGCTGCTCGGCAGGTGGATGCGCTCTTCCTGCGGGATCACATCGAGCTGCACCAGGAGGTCGGAAAATTTGATGTTGGGCGCGGGCTGGTTGACGATGATGCCCATGGCGCCTTCCGGCGAGTGGGCACAGAGATAGATCACCGAGCGCGCGAAGCGCTCGTCGCGCATGCCGGGCATGGCGACCAGCATCTGCCCTTCGAGAAATGTTCCGCTCGAATTGCCGCCGGAACCTCCACGGCCTTCGCGTCCGATCCACATGAAGGAAAGCGTAAACGTCGCCGGCGCATTTTCAAGCCCCACACGGCCTGTGTCGAGGCGCTGGGCACCCTCACATGAAAGTGCGCAGCCGGTGCTTTCCAGCCGGGGATCGCCGGGGTATCGCCTGAAGCATGGTCATGCCGTTCCGCACCCTTCTCCTGCCCGCCCTCGCCGCCCTGATGGCTGTCAGTCCTGCCCGCGCCGAGATCGCGTCGGAATGGTCGGCGCCCTCGGGAACCGCCGTCCGTCTCATGGCGGCATCCGTGGGCGAGACCTTGACCGGCGGGGTCGAAATCCGCCTCACGCCCGGCTGGAAGACCTATTGGCGCTACCCCGGCGATGCCGGCGTGCCGCCGCGTTTCGACTGGTCGGGCTCGACCAATGTGGCACGGGTGGACATGCTCTGGCCCGCGCCCGTGCGTTTCGACGAGGGGGGCAGCCTTTCCATCGGCTACAAGAAAGACGTGACGCTGCCCTTCAAGGTCACGCCGGTCAACGCCGGCCAGCCGGTGGAACTGCGGCTCGCCCTTGATTACGCCGTCTGCGAGAAAATCTGCCAGCCGGCCACCGCTGATGTGACCCTCTCCGTGCCGGCGGAAGGCGCAGGCCCGCCTTCACCCGCCCTTGCCGAGGCGCTGGCTGCCGTTCCCCGAACGGCGCCGCTTGGTGCGGCGGCGGCGCCCGGCATCGAAAGCGCGACGCTGGAGACCAGCGGAGCGGAGCGGTCCATTCGCATCTTCGCCCGCGTGAGCGACCCGCAGGCAGCCGATCTCTTCGTCGAGGGGCCGGATGATAGCTGGGCGCTTCCCCTGCCGGCGCGCAGCGTGGAGCCTGACGGCCGCGCGGTGTTCGTGCTGCCGGTGGACGGTGTGCCTCCGGGAGCGGATATCACGACGACGGCGCTGCGCTTTACCCTTACCGACGCTAAGGGCGCGGTCGACGTTACGGCACCTCTATCCTCGCGCTGATGGCGCTTTCCGCGCGGCCGGAAACGGCTATGCTGCCTGCGCCCCGCTTAGCGCTCCGCCCCCGCGAGGGGCGCGGGCCGATGACCCGTGGCTGACCGAACCAGCGCATAAACGTCTTCGCGCACGAAAGGAAACACCCATGACGATCAAGGTCGGCGACCAGCTGCCCAGCGCCACCTTCCGCATCGCCACCGCCGATGGGCCGGTGCCGACATCCACCGAGGAATTCTTCAAGAACAAGAAGGTCGTTCTCTTCGCGGTGCCGGGCGCCTTCACCCCCACTTGCCACAAGAATCACCTGCCGAGCTTCATCGCCCGCGCCGAGGACTTCCTCGCAAAAGGCGTCAGCACGATCGCCGTGACCGCCGTCAACGACCCCTTTGTCATGGAAGCCTGGCAGAAGGCCTCCGGCGCCGGTGACAAGATCGTCTTCCTCTCGGATGGCAATGGCGAGTTCGCTCGGGCGCTCGGCCTTGAGCTCGACGCCTCGGCCGCCGGCCTTGGCCTGCGCTCCAAGCGCTATTCCATGCTGGTCGACGATGGAGAGGTCATGATCCTCAATATCGAGCCCGTGCCGAGCAAGGCCGACACGACCAACGCCGACGTCCTGCTCACGCAGTTCTGATCCGGCCCTCTCCTGCACCATCCCGGCCACCCGCCGGGATGGCTGCGCCACCGCATGCCGGTTACGCGATGATGTCGGGGCAGATCTGGTCCTCGACGAAGCTGATGCGGTCCTTCAACACCAGCTTGCGCTTCTTGAAGCGCGCCAACTGGAGCTGGTCGCTGCCGGGCATCTGCTGCAGCGTCTCAATGGCCGCATCGAGATCGCGATGCTCCTGTTTCAGGCGCTCGAGGAGAGCCCTGAGCTCCCGTTCCTCATCCGCCGATATCTGTGCCAAAATTTCGACCCGCGACCCGACTCGCCCCTCAACGCCGGAGCTTGGTTCGGAGTATCGCCGCCCTCCCCGCGCGCTGCAACATCGAGAACCTGTTACCGGAAATGCTGCGGCGCAGCGCATCGTTTCGTCGACAGCCCGCGGCTTACGTGACACACTCATGACGCTCGTTTCCGAATGACAGGGAGATGTCCATGTCTTTGCAAGCGCATGTCGCGGAACTGGAACGGCGCCATCAGGCACTGGAGAAAGAACTGCGTGAAGAGATGACCCGCCCGTCGTCCAATGACGTACGGGTGGCCGATCTGAAGCGGCGGAAACTTCATCTGAAGGATGAGATTGCGCGGCTCAAAGGGGCCACGCTGCACTAGCGCCCATGACAGGCGTGAGCGGCCCTTGTGCCCGGCAACGATGCCGGATGTGCACCGCGCGATTAAAGTGACGAAACTCCGCCGCCGGCCTCCAGGGCCGGCGGTTCGCGTTTGGGAGACAGGGATTCATCCCGCCTGCGTGGCCTCTGGATCGAGGCTACCTGTACCGTCTTGCAACTGCGCCCTCCGCCCGGAAAAATGAGGGCAAGAGAACAACAAGATCACCTTCTGGGAGAACGCCGTCATGTGCGCTGCCGCGCGTGCGCCGATGCTGGGCAAAGCAAGCGAGTATAAGAGCCGCTATGCCGACCTGCACGCCCAATCCATCGCCAACCCGGAGGGCTTCTGGCGCGAGGCCGCGCGGGCGATCGACTGGATGCAGCCGCCGACGACGATCTTTGACCCGGCAGCGGGTGTTTATGGACGGTGGTTCGCCGACGGCGTCACCAATGTCTGCCACAATGCGGTGGACCGTCATGTCGCCGCGGGGCGCGGGCCCCAAGCGGCGATCCTCTATGACAGCCCGGTCATAGGAGCCAGGCGAACCATCACCTATGGCGAACTGGAGAGCGAGGTGCGCACCCTCGCCGGCGTGCTGCGGGAGATGGGCGTCGAAAGGGGCGACCGTGTCATCATCTACATGCCGATGATCCCCGAAGCGGTCTTCGCCATGCTGGCCTGCGCGCGCATCGGCGCCGTCCATTCGGTGGTTTTCGGCGGCTTTGCCGCGGCAGAACTCGCCAGCCGTATCGACGACGCTCGGCCGAAACTCGTGCTCTCGGCCTCCTGCGGCATCGAGCCGAACCGAACAGTCCTCTACAAGCCGCTGCTCGATCTTGCCCTTACCCTGGCGACCCACCAGCCGTCGGCCTGTCTGATCTTCCAGCGCCCGCAGGCCGAGGCCCGCCTGATCGAAGGGCGCGATCACGACTGGACGACCCGCCGGGCACGGGCGCTTGCCGAGGGGGGGGCGGCCGATTGCGTGCCCCTGCCGGCGACCGATCCGCTCTACATCCTCTACACCTCCGGCACGACAGGCAGGCCCAAGGGCGTGGTGCGCGATATCGGCGGCTACATGGTGGCGCTGCGCTGGTCCATGGAGGGGCTTTACGGGGTGGGGCCGGGAGAAGTGTTCTGGTCGGCCTCCGACATCGGCTGGGTGGTCGGCCATTCCTACATCGTCTACGCCCCGCTGCTCACCGGCTGCACGACGGTGCTCTATGAGGGCAAGCCGGTCGGCACGCCGGACGCCGGCGCCTTCTGGCGCGTCATCGAGGAGTACAAGGTCGCGGCGCTCTTCACGGCCCCCACCGCGCTGCGCGCCATCAAGAAGGACGACCCCGACGGCCGACTGATGCGGGATTACGACCGCTCCTCGCTGCGCGCTCTCTTCCTCGCGGGCGAGCGGGCGGACCCGAACACGGTGGAGTGGGCCGGGGCGAAGCTCGGCGTGCCCGTCGTCGACCACTGGTGGCAGACCGAAACCGGCTGGGCCATTGCCGGCAATCCGGTGGGGATCGGTGCGCTGGAGGTGAAGATAGGCTCCACCGGCGTGCCCATGCCCGGTTATCAGGTGGATATCCTCGACGAAGGCGGTCTTCCGGTCGGCGCGAACCGGATGGGTTCGATCGCCATCAAGCTGCCGCTGCCGCCCGGCTGCCTGCCCACGCTTTGGCGGCAGGACGAGCGGTTCCGCGAGAGCTACCTCGCCGAGTTCCCCGGCTATTACAAGACGGCCGATGCCGGCTTCCGCGACGATGAGGGGTGGCTTTTCATCATGGGCCGCACGGACGACATCATCAATGTCGCCGGCCACCGTCTTTCCACCGGCGGCATGGAGGAGGTGCTGGCGGCGCACCCCGATGTTGCCGAATGCGCGGTGATCGGCATCAGGGATGATCTCAAGGGCGAGGTACCCTGCGGCTTCCTAGTGCTGAAATCGGGCGTTGCGCGCTCGCCCGCGGAGATCGAAACGGAGATCGTGGCCCTGGTGCGTGAGCGCATCGGCCCGGTCGCCGCCTTTCGCCTCGCGATCATGGTCAACCGCCTGCCGAAGACCCGTTCAGGCAAGATCCTGCGCGGCACCATGAAGAAGATCGCCGATGCGCAAAGCTGGAACATGCCGGCGACGATTGACGATCCCGCGACGCTCGACGAGATCGCCGCCGTGCTCAGCGCGCGCGGCCTTACCCATGTGACGGTGGCGTAAACGGTCGGCCCCAAGCGTCATCCCGGCCGAGCCGAGGCAAAGCCGGGAGCGCTTCAGAAACAAAGATCACACGATCCCGGACACGGCCGCAAAGGCCGCTCCAGGACGTCATCCGCGGCAAGCGGAGGATCACTCCTCTTCGGCAGCGCCCTTGCGCGAGCCGCCGAGCTTGGCGAACACGGTCTCAAGGTCGATGGCCTCTTCACGCGGCTTGCGCGAGGCGGTGTAGGGCTCGTCCAGCGCGCCGGCGCCGGTGGTGACTTCGGCGGGCAGAAGCGTCGTGCCGTCCTCGGTCGCGACGGTCGCCGGGCGGTCCTTTGAGGAACGCTGCACCTCGATGTCGAGATCGATCTGCGAGCACAGGCCAAGCGTGACCGGGTCCATCGGCGTCAGGTTCTGCGCGTTCCAGTGGGTGCGCTCCTTGATGGCCTCGATGGTGGTCTTGGTCGTGCCCACGAGGCGCATGATCTGCGCGTCCTTGAGCTCGGGATGATTGCGCAGCAGCCAGAGAATGGCGTTCGGGCGGTCCTGGCGCTTCGACACCGGCGTGTAGCGCGGGCCGCGACGGCGCTTGGGCTCGGGAAGGCGGACCTTGGACTCCTGGAGCTTCAGCCGATAGTTCGGGTTCTTCTCGGCCTTCTCGATTTCCTCGCGGGCGAGCTGCCCGGTGTTCACGGGGTCGAGACCCTTGATGCCCTGCGCAACCTCGCCATCGGCGATGCCCTTCACTTCCAGCACATGCAGCTTACAGAAGTCGGCGATCTGGTCGAAGGTCAGCGCCGTGTTCTCCACCAGCCAAACGGCAGTGGCTTTCGGCATGAGCGGGGCGTTCGCCATGGGACGCGTCTCCATCCAATTGGTTCATGCGGCCATGCAGAGTCTCACGCGCTCCGCCCACCCCTCGGGGGCAGAGCCTCGGACCGTCTGACGATGACCGGGATCGCGCGAATATAGGCCGGCACGCGCCTTCCTGCAAATGATTGCGTGCGACGGCCGATCAACCTTGGACGGCGCCCGCCACCGCCTGCGGGAAGAACAATATAAACAATTGATAATAAATGATATTTTCGTTCAACTTCAGCAGCCCAAGCTTGCCGCCCGAACCGCGCCGCCCTACTCTGCGGCCGAAGCGATCTACGAAGTGGAGAACGGGGATGCGGCGGCAGCTTCTGGCAACTCTGGCCATCATCATCCTCGGTATCGGCGGCAGCCAGGCACAGGACGCCGGTGCCCGGCCAGGCCAGCCCGATATCGCCCGCATCAGCGGCGGCACCTATGATGTGGACACCAATCACACACAGGTGCTGTGGTCGGTCGATCACCTCGGCTTCACCCCGCTCAGCGGCATGTTCGGGAGCATGAGCGGCACCCTAGTTCTCGATCCCAAAGCACCCGATGCGGCAACGCTCGCCATCACCATCCCGATGGAAGGGCTGGTTGTCACCACGCCGCGCTTTGGCGAGCATCTGGCTTCCGCCGAGTTCTTCGACGCGGCGACATTCCCGGCGGCGACCTTCACATCCACGCGCATCACCGCACGGGGGACGCAGGCCACAATAGAAGGCGAGCTTGCCCTCCACGGCGTCACTCGGCCGGTGACGCTGGAGGCACGTTTCATCGGCGCCGGCTACAACCCCCAGCACAAGGTCGAGAATGTGGGCTTCACCGCCTCGGCCCGCGTGAAGCGCAGCGACTTCGGCCTTGGCAAAGGCGCACCGATGGTGTCCGACGAGGTGAGCCTCACCCTCATCGGCGCCTTCAAGAAGCGGCCGGGTTGACCGGCGCGCTGGCGCCCGCGTGCTTGACAGAGCCGACAGGGGCACCCATGAGGGAGGCACAGGCCACCGCGCGTCACGTGATGCGCCTCGGAACGACGCGATGCACGCCGCCGACAAACCTCATCTGCGGGTCCTGCTCTGTGCCCCGCGTGGATTCTGCGCCGGCGTGGTGCGCGCCATTGACGCGGTCGAGCGCGCGCTCGCTCTCTACGGTCCGCCGGTCTATGTCCGGCACGAGATCGTCCATAACAAATATGTGGTCGAGGGGTTGAAGGCGAAGGGCGCGGTCTTCGTCGAAGAACTGGACGAAGTTCCCGCCGGAACCGCGGCGCCGGTCATCTTCTCCGCCCATGGCGTGGCCAAATCGGTGCCCGAGGATGCGGCGCGACGCAATTTCTTCGCCATCGATGCCACCTGCCCGCTGGTGACGAAGGTGCACCGCGAGGCCACCGTGCATCACAAGAAGGGCCGCGAGGTGGTCCTTATCGGCCACGCTGGCCATCCGGAAGTAATCGGCACCATGGGCCAGTTGCCGGAAGGTGCCGTCTCGCTGGTCGAAACCGCCGAGCAGGCTCGTCGCTTCACCCCGCGCGACCCGGACAACCTCGCCTACACGACCCAGACCACGCTCTCCATTGACGACACGGCGGAGATCGTCGCCATACTGAAGCAGCGCTTCCCGGCAATGGTCGCGCCGCACAAGGAGGACATCTGCTACGCCACCACCAACCGGCAGGAGGCGGTGAAGCAGGTCGCCCCGCGGGTCGACGCCATGATCGTGGTGGGCGCGCCCAACTCGTCCAACTCGCAGCGCCTGCGCGAAGCCGCCGAGCGCGAGGGCTGCCGCATCGCCGATCTCGTGCAGCGCGCCAGCGACATCGACTGGGATCGCTTCGGGGCCATCACCTCGCTCGGCATCACCGCGGGCGCGTCGGCGCCGGAAATTCTCGTTGAGGAAATCATCGACGCCTTCGCCGAGCGCTATCAGGTCGCGGTCGAGACCGTGTACACGGTGAATGAGGACGTGTTCTTCCCGCTGCCCCGGCAGCTTCGCCCCGACGCCGCTGAATAGGCCCTTCCACACCAGACAGGCACCGATGGCCGTCTATACCGATGTGACCCCGGAAGAGCTCGAAGCCTTCCTCGCGACCTATGAGCTCGGCCGGCTGCGCGCCTTCAAGGGCATCGCGGAAGGCGTGGAGAACTCCAACTATCTGCTCCAGACCGAAGCGGGCTCCTTCATCCTCACCCTCTATGAGAAGCGGGTGAACCCGACGGACCTGCCCTTCTTCATCGGTCTGATGGAGCATCTGGCGAGCCGGGGCATCGACTGCCCGCAGCCGGTGCGCAACCGCGACGGCGTCGCGCTCGGCGCGCTCGCTGGGCGGCCGGCCCTCATCGCCACGTTTTTGATGGGCACCTCGGTGCGCCGCCCCAGCGCCGCCAACTGCGCCGCCCTCGGCACGGCGCTCGCCGGGCTGCACAAGGCGGGCGCGGATTTTTCCGCCTTCTCCCGCGCCAACGCGCTCTCCGTGCCCGGCTGGCGGCCGCTCTATGAGGCGGCGGGCGAGCGGGCGGATACGGTCGCCCCCAACCTCCGCGCCCTCATCGCCGAGGAGCTCGCATTGCTGGAAGCCTCATGGCCGACAGGCCTGCCCGCCGGGGTCATCCATGCGGACCTGTTCCCCGACAATGTGTTCTTCATCGACGAGCGGCTGTCCGGGCTCATCGACTTCTATTTCGCCTGCAACGACCAGCTCGCCTATGACCTCGCCATCTGCCTCAACGCCTGGTGCTTTGAGCCGGACGGCGCCTATAACCTCACCAAGGGCCGGGCGATGATCGCCGCCTATCAGGCCGAGCGGGCTCTGAGCGAGGCCGAGATCGTCGCGCTGCCGCTGCTAGCGCGGGGGGCATCGCTGCGTTTCCTGCTGACCCGCCTCGTGGACTGGCTCAACGTGCCTCCCGGCGCGCTGGTGCGCCCGCACGACCCGCTGGAGTATCTGCGCAAGCTGCGCTTCCACCGCTCCGCCGAAAGCCCGCGCGATTATGGCGTGGCGATCGAGCGCGCCGCGTGAAGACCGCCCCCGGCACAGCGCGCATCTTCGGCGACGATGCGCCGAAAGAGGCCGCCAAAGGCATCGTTGCGATCTGGACCGATGGGGCGTGCTCCGGCAATCCCGGGCCGGGCGGCTGGGGGGCCATCCTGCGCTATGCCGGCGCGGAGAAGGAACTCTCCGGCGGGGACTCACCAACAACCAACAACCGCATGGAGCTGATGGCGGCCATCTCGGCGCTGGAGGCCCTCAAGCGCCCCTGCACGGTCGACCTGCATACCGACAGCGAATATCTGCGCAACGGCGTCACCAAATGGATGGCCGGGTGGAAGCGCAATGGCTGGCGCACGGCGGACAAGAAGCCGGTGAAGAATGTCGATCTGTGGGAGCGGCTGGAAGGCGCCATCGCCCGGCACGACATCCGCTGGCATTGGGTGAAGGGCCATGCGGGCGACCCGATGAACGAGCGCGCGGACGAACTCGCCCGCGCCGGCATGGCCCCTTACAAAGCGGCGCGCGGCCTCGGCGCATAGGGGAGCCGATGAGGAAAAGCCCGCCCTTCGATTGACAACCGGGCCTCGCCTCCGCTATCAGCCGCGCACGAAATTAGTAGCTGGCGGATCGGGGCGCGGCCATGGAGGCGCCGTCTCATGCGCAGGCGCAATCGATCCGAAGGTCAAGTGTCATGAAGATCCGCAACTCGCTCAAGTCGCTGCTCGGCCGTCACCGTGACAACCGTCTGGTGCGCCGCAAGGGTCGCGTCTACATCATCAACAAGACCCAGAAGCGCTTCAAGGCCCGCCAGGGCTGAGCCTTCCGCCGATTTCGGCGTGTCTGACGAGATATGAACGCGGCCACGTCGGCCGCGTTCACGTTTTCTCGGGGTCCGCTTCTGCGCGTTGACGAGGGCGCCATCGCTCCTAAACTGGAGCCATGCGCGCCCTTCATGCTGTCTCGCCCCTTGCTCTGGCCCTCGCTGCTGCGTTGATCGGCCTCCCCGCCGCGGCGGAGACCGGTCGCCTCCAGCCGCTGCCGATCCAGGCTCCCGCCGCACCGGAACCACCGCAAGCCGCGCCCGGCAAGGATGACACCGGTCAGGACGCGCCTGAAGCCGGCAAGTCCGGCGATGAGGCGAGGCGCGGCACCACCTCCCCGTTGGAAAGTGCTGCCGGAGAACCGGACCGGGCCAAGCGGCTCGACGCCCTCTTCGCGGCGCTGAAGGCGGCTCCCGATGAGGAAGCGGCCAAGCAGATCGCCGCCCGCATCGATATTGCTCTCACGCCCTCGGGCAGCGACACCGCGGACGTGTTGATGAGCCGGGCGGCCGCCGCCACGGAGGCGAAGGATTACGACCTCGCCATCAAGCTGCTGGACGGCGTGCTGACCATCGCACCCGACCATCTGGAAGCCTGGAACAAGCGGGCGACGCTGTTCTATCTCAAGCAGGACTTCGCGGACGCTCTGGTCGATCTGCGCCAGGTCGTGGCCCGCGAGCCGCGCCATTACGGCGCCTGGGCGGGCATCGCGATCATCTGCAAGGAAATCGGCGACGAGAAGCACGCGCTGGATGCCGCCCGAAACGCATTGGCGGTCTATCCGCACCTCGACGAGATCGAGGAGATGGAAGAAGAGCTGTCGCTCACCGTCGAAGGCCGGCCGATCTGAGCGCGCTCATTCGCGCGCGCCTGATGGCCCTCAGGCCCGCTCATAATCCACGAAGCTGAAGGCGAACTCGTCCTTCTCGCCCTTGATGGGCCCTTCGCGGCTGGTCTCGCGCCAATCC
>JAEZMI010000316.1 GCA_023414975.1 Pseudomonadota bacterium
TCATCACACCACCCGGAACCAGCCCATCATGCCGGTCTCCATATGTTCGAGGATGTGGCAGTGGAAGACCCAGTCGCCGGGCGCGGCGACGAAGGCGATGTCGACCGCCTCGCCCGGCTGCACCAGCACCGTATCGGCGAAGTGCGGCGGAAGGCGGCCTTTGCTGGAGCCGAGCACGGCGAAGGCGTGGCCGTGCAGATGGATGGGATGAGGAAACCGCGTCTCGTTCTTGATCGCGACGCGATAGCTCTTGCCGACCTCCATGCGCGCCAGCGGCGGCGGCAGGCCGAGGCGCGTGCCCGCCGCCCACGAGACCTGCCCGATGGACCAATAGGTCGCCGCGCCCACGCAGAAGCTCGCCACCAGAGCCTTGGCAAGAGGGTCGTCCGGCGGAAGGCCGAGCTCCTTCACCGCTGCGTCCGTCGCCTGCTGGAGCGTGAAGGACAGCACCTCGGCATTCTTCAGATCGGGCGCCGGAAGTTCGGCCGGCGGAAGCGCGAGCGGGCCCTTGCGCGGACGCTTCACGCGCCCTTGCGCGTCGAGCGTCGCGAAGCGGTAGACATCCGCCGCGCGGTAATCACCCACATGCACGGGCCCGCCCCCCGCGGGCATGCGCACATGCAGATCGATGCGCTGGGCCGGCCCCATGCGCCATATGCCGTCGGGCAGATCGTCGAGCCTCACCGGCTTGAGCGCATGGCCGTCCACCGCGATCAGCCACGCCTCGCCGCCCTCGACACCGATATCCATCACGCGGGTGGAATCGACATTGAGGATGCGCAGCCGCACATCGCCGCCCGCCGGGGCTTCCAGCGCGAGACTGGGCAGCCCGTTGCAGGTCCGCGTCGCCCCGAATGTGCCGGCCTTGGAGGCGCCGTCCGCCTCCGTGAGCGGCAGGAAGCTGCCATCCGCCGCCAGCCGCCAATCCTTGAGGCAGAGCACATGCTCGGCATCGAAGCGGGGATCGCGCGGGTCCTCGACGATGAGAACGCCGACAAGGCCGCGCCCGGCCTGCCCGGTCTCGTCGCAATGGGGATGAAAGAAGAAGGTGCCGGGGTCGTCCAGCGGGAGCTGGTGCACGAAGCGTCCGCCCGGCTCGACGAGTGGCTGGGTCAGCGGGGGCACGCCGTCGAATTCGTTCGGCATGCGGATGCCGGGGAAATGCAGCGAACTGCCCTCGCCAAGCCCGTTGGCATAGGTCGCCTCAAGCCGGGCGCCACGCGGCAGGCGGATGAGGCGGTAAGGCTCACCGTCATAGACGTAGCAGGGCGTCTGCGGCCCCTCGGGGCCGAGCAGGCGCAGGGCGTGCGGGCCGGCGGTGAGGGTCAGCCGGTCGGTCGGCACGAAAGGCGCCGGCGCGCGCGCCTGCCCGAGGCGCGAGGGAGCCAGGGCCCCCACGACACCCAGCGCCGCGCCCGCGCCGAGAAAGGCGCGGCGCGAGAGACCCGCGCCGCATGCGGTCATCGCCGGCTCACTGGCCGACCTTCGACGGGTCGTCCAGGCTGTCCGAACCTTCGACCTTGATCTTCAGCTTCAGCGCGGCGACGACGCCTTCAATGGCGCGGGTCTGGGCGACCAGCGAATCGACGCCGGCCTGCACCAGCTTGTTGCCGGCATCGTTGCCCTCGCCGATCATCTGGTCATAGGCCTGCTTACCGCTGTCGGCCTCGTCCTTGATCGCCTTCAGCGCGGCGAGCGCGGCGTCGACCTTGGCATCGGCCTCCTTCGCCGCCTCCGGCGCCTTGGCGCTCGCATAGGCGGCGACCGAGGGGCCTTCGACGACGCTGCCGTCCACGCGGGTGTACTTGCCGCGATAGATCGAGGCGATGCCGAGCTCGTCATAGTAATGCGAGTTGTGCGTGTTGTCGGAGAAGCAGTCATGCTCCTCCTCCGGGTCGTGCAGGATGAGGCCGAGCTTCATCCGCTCGCCCGCCAGTTCGCCGTAGGAAAGCGAGCCGAGGCCGGTGAGGATGGTGCCGAGCGCGGCCTTGTCCTTCTGCTTCAGCACGGCGGCGCGCGCCTTGCCCTTGGCGCTCCATGCCTTGGCCATGTCCTCGAGGTCCGACACGAGCAGGTCGGTCGCGGCCTTGAGATAGGCGGCGCGGCGATCGCAATGGCCATTCGTGCAGTTGGCGGTGTCGTAATCGGTGGCGGGGCGCTTGCCGGCGCCGGGCCCGGTGCCGTTCAGATCCTGCCCCCAGAGCAGGAACTCGATGGCGTGATAGCCGATGGCGACGTTCGATTCGACGCCGCCCGCCTCCTGCAGGCTGTCGAGCAGCTTCGGCGTGATCTTGGTGGCGTCAACGGTCTTCTTGCCGACGCGGATCTTCGTGTTGGCGATCACGTTGGCGGTGTAGAGCGGGTTCTCGTCCGAGCTGTCGCCATAGGACTTGGCGTCGACATAGTCGATCAGCCCCTCGTCGAGCGGCCAGGCGTTCACCCGGCCTTCCCAGTCATCGACGATGGCGTTACCGAAGCGGTAGCCCTCGGTCTGCTGGTAGGGGACGCGCGCGGCCTTCCAGGCCGCCTTGGCCTTGTCGAGATTGGCCTCGGTCGGGGCGGCGATGAAGGCATCGACCGCTGCCTGCAGGTCCTTGGCGGTCTTCAGGCTGTCGTCATACATCGCCGCGGCGATGTCGGCATAGGTCACGACGATGTCGCGCACCTTGGGCGCCGCCGGGTCCGCCTGGGCCGGCGCCGCGGCAATCAGGGCGCCGAGCGCCACAGCCGCCAGGAGCGGCGCCGCGAACAGGGTTCTGGCTCGCATGATGTTTTCTCCCGTTGCCCCGCGGGCGTTGATCCTGAAGGACTCCTACGCCAGCACCGGAAGTCGTCGCAAGTGTTCGGGCATCAGATTAGAACTGTTACATGCTACAGCGAGCAGCAACATCGCAACGACGCAACGTCAATACGTATGATTACTTCGCCGGCGGCACGATCACGCGGCCGGGTCGCAAAGGGGCTGCAACGCCTCGATCAGCGCCTCGTCGGTCACGGCGGCGAGGGGGCAGTAGAGCTTGGCCGCTTCCGTGCGCCGGCCCGGCCGCATCACCAGAATGACGGTCTCCGCGCCGCCACAGGCCGGGTCGCCGCACGCGATCTCGGTGATCGACACCGTGGTGTCCTCCCCGACCCCGAGCATGGCGCGGGCCCGCGCGGCGAGTTCCCGCGCGGCGTCCGGCGCCGCCTCAGCCCCTGCCCCCCGGCGAAAAAACAGGCGAGCCATCGTGCTCTTTCCTCACGCCGGCGGAACATCACGGCCGGAAACGCGGCCAGGCTGAAACAACCGGCCCGCAAGGAGTTAAGCCCGCCGCCGCCATCCCGCAAGTCGAGGTGATGGCCACGTAAAACGGCAAGTAAACCGACGACGGCGCACTTTAGAAATATAATAATACGTGAAGATAATTGTTGTGTCGGCAGATTAGCTGCAGTAGTTAATTGCTCATGGTCGCCGACACGGTGCGGCGCCCCAGTCATCGCTACCGTTTAGGACGGTACAGTTTTCGTGAGGCCATTTCCCGGCAGGTCTCGCGAAACGCGCGGGACGACGGCACGCGCTCCCTCAGTCGTCGTCCCGCGCCTTAGCTTCCGCTCGCGGCTGTGCTTCCCAGCCACCCGTCCACCGTTCGGGTGCCGGCAGGCCGAGATGAGCGAGCATCCCAAGATAAGCGAGCATCCCTTGCGCGGCGGCGACGCCCGTGGCGAAGCTCGCCTGCAGCAGGTAGCCGCCGGTCGGCGCTTCCCAATCCAGCATCTCTCCCGCGACGAACACGCCGGGGCGCAGCTTCAGCATGAGGTCCCCGGTGACGGCAGCGCGCGCAATACCGCCTGCGCTGGAAATGGCGCGCTCCAGTCCGGCCATCCCCGCGACGGTCAGCGGCAGCGCCTTGATGCGCCTCGCCAACTCCTCCGGCGCGCTCGGCAGGGCGCCCTCGCCCTCCCGAAGCAGACCCGCCGCCACCGGGGACAACCCTGCCGCCTTGCGCAGCCGGTTCGACAGCGACTCACCCCGGCGGGCGGCAGCGAGCCGCTGTTCAAGATGAGCCGACGACAGATCAGGCCGCAGGTCCAGCAGCAGCCGGGCCTGCCCGTCGCGCGCCACAGCCTCACGCAGCGACGCCGAGAGCGCGTAGATGGCGCCGCCTTCCAGACCGGCCGGATCGATCATCGCCTCGCCCCGCACGGTCCTGCCCTCCACGGTGAGGGCGATGCGCTTGAGCGGCTGCCCGGCGAAGCGCGTGCGGAAGGTATCGGACCAGGTGACATGAGCGCCGCTATTGGCGGGCCGCAGCGGCGCGACCTCGATGCCGTGCGCGCGCAGCACCTCCACCCACCCGCCATCGCTGCCGAGGCGCGGCCAGCTGGCCCCGCCGAGCGCGAGCAGCGCCGCGTCCGGGCGGATTGTCGCCTCACCCTCCGGCGTGAGGAAGTGCAATGCACCCTCGCCGGTCCATCCGCGCCACTCCCACCGTGTCAGCCGTCGCACCCCCAGCGCGTCCAGCCGGCGCAACCAGGCGCGCAGCAGAGGCGAGGCTTTGAAACTCGCCGGGAACAACCGGCCGCTGGACCCGATGAAGGTCGGCTCCCCCAATCCCTCCGTCCAGTCCTGAAGGCGTGCCGGCGGGAAAGCGTCGAGCATGGGCGCCAGCCAGGCCGCCGCCGCGCCATAGCGGGCGAGGAAGGCGGCACGCGGCTCTGAATGGGTGAGGTTCAGGCCGCCGCGCCCGGCGATCAGGAATTTGCGGGCGGGCGAGGGCATCCGCTCGAAGATCGTCACTCCGCAGCCGGCCTTTGCCAGCAATTCGGCGGCCGTAAGTCCGGCGGGACCCGCACCGATGACAGCAATGCTGGGTGCGACAGAAATTGCCGAGTCCGGAGAGGAGGTTGCGCTCACTCGCTCACAATCCGATTCGGGATGGAGTCCGGATGATTTCACGAGTCACGCCAATACCCTCCCGACCGGGGATGCGGCGCGGATTCAGTTGGGCGGCGATGCCTTGAAGAACCGATTCAAGAGGCTCGCCGATGGCTTCAAACAAGGCGCGCATGTTCTTGGTCTTTCAGCCGATTTCCGGAACGGCCATGTCGCAGACGCGCAGATTCACCTGCGTGCGGCCCTGCCAGCTGTCGAGTTCCAGCATCCCGGCGACATGGATGTTCTGGCCGCGCGCGGCGAGCAGCCCCTGGCCGAGCGGCGTATTCACCGCGCGGAAGGCAACACCCGCGAGGACGGTGCCGTCGCTGCCCCGCAGCCGCACCCGCACCTGGTCGGCACTGCCCGCCTCCGCATAGACGAGACGATGGGCCGGGAAGGCGAAGACCGGCTGCGGGTTGCCAGCGCCATAGGGCCCGGCGCGTTCGATGAGCTCGATGCGATCGGGCGTTGCCCCGGCCGCGGAAAGCGCGCCGTCGATGACCGTCTCGTCCACCGCGCGGGCCTCCTCAACCGCGCCGGACAGCGCCTCGTCGAGATAGGCGCGCAGTTCCCCCAACTTCTCGCGGGCGATGGTGAGCCCCGCCGCCATGGCGTGGCCGCCGCCTTTGACGAGCACGCCGCGATCCACCGCGCCGCGCACCGCGCGGCCGACATCGACGCCCGGAATCGAGCGGGCCGAACCGGACCCCATGGCGCCGGTAAAGGCGATGGCGAAGGCGGGACGGCCGAACTTCTCCTTCAGCCGGGCGGCGACGAGGCCGACCACGCCGGGATGCCACCCCTCGCCGGAGGACAGAATCACCGTGCCCTCCCCGGCGAGGCCGAGCGCCGCCTCCGCCTCGGCTTCCGCCTGGGCGACGATGGCGCGCTCCACCTGCTGGCGCTCACTGTTCAGCCGGTCGAGTTCAGCGGCGATCACCGCCGCCTCGATGGGATCGCGGGCGAGCAGCAGCCTGGTGCCGAGCGCCGCATCACCGATCCGCCCGCCGGCATTGATGCGCGGGCCGAGCAGAAAGCCGAGGTGCCAGGCCTTGGGCGGGCCGGAGAGCCGCGCCGCATCCATGAGCGCCGTCAGACCCGGGCGCAGCCGCTGGCGAAGGACGATCAATCCCTTGGTGACGAAGGCGCG
Source organism: Pseudomonadota bacterium (assembly GCA_023414975.1). Lineage (GTDB taxonomy): Bacteria > Pseudomonadota > Alphaproteobacteria > Rhizobiales > Xanthobacteraceae > Ancylobacter. The sequence continues at coordinate 6,066 of JAEZMI010000316.1, forward strand.
GTTGAGCCCGACGAGCGGCACCACGTCCGCCACGGTGCCGAGCGCCACCAGATCGAGAAAGGAAAGAAGGTCCGGCTCGGGCCGGGCCGGGCTCCAGAAGCCACGGCGGCGCAGTTCGCGCACCAGACCGACCGCGGTGACGAAGACGAGGCCGACGGCGCAGAGATGACCGAGGCCCGACAGGTCGTCCGCGCGGTTCGGGTTCACCAGCGCGGCGACCTCCGGCAGGCTCTCGCCGGCCTGGTGATGGTCGATCACCACCACATCAAGGCCGATCTCACGGGCGCGGGCGAAGGGCTCGAAGCTCATCGTCCCGCAATCGACCGTGACGAGCAGGCGCGCCCCGTTGGCCGCCAGCGCCTCGATGGCCGGGATGTTCGGCCCATAGCCCTCGAAGATGCGGTCGGGAATGTGGAAGGCGGGGTCGAGCCCACCGGCGCGCAGCACCTCGACCAGCAGGGCGGTGGAGGTGGCGCCGTCCACGTCGTAATCGCCGAACACCGCAACCGGCTCGCCGCTTTCGACCGCGTCGGCGAGCCGGGAAACGGCGGCGGCCATATCGGTCAACGTATCCGGATCGGGCAGAAGGCGGCGCACGGTGGGGTCGAGATAGGCGTCGACCTCGTCGATGGCGACGCCGCGCCCGGACAGAACGCGGGCGAGGATTTCCGGCACGCCGTGACGCTGGACCATGGCCATGGTCGCCTGCGCGCCGCGCGCGTCCAGACGCTCGCGCCAGAAGCGGCCGAGCGCGGAATGCTTCACACCCAGAAAGGCGCGTGGGGGCGGCGCCGCGGTCGGAAGGGTCAGACTCATGAGGGGAGGATAAGCCCTAACTTGGCGGGCGCGTCGAGAGGTGCGGCGTTCGGCGGGGCGCCCTGCACCGCGAATGGTCATGAACATGTCGTGCGATTGTTGCCGCAGCGACATGCGGCGGCGTCAGGAAGGGCGCCTCGGTTCACCCGACCATTCAAGGAGACCCGTCATGTCGCTGCGTTACTCACGGCTCGCCGGCGCCGCCGTCGGACTGCTGATTCTGGGCACCGCCGCCCGCGCCGACCAGACCTTCCCCGCAACGCTCGCCGGCCACGCCGTGCTCCCGGCGCAGACCTTCATCGATATGCCCGCCGACGCGCCGGCGGACCTCAAGTCCTCCGGCAAGTTCACCACCGGCACGCGGGTCGAGACGCCCGGCTCGGTGGTCGGCACGTCGGCCGGCCGTCCCACCGGCGTTTCGGTGCCCTTCAAGGGCCAGGCGGTGCAGGGCCACTCCGGCATCAAGGTGATGCCGGACGGCTCGTTCTGGATCATCACCGACAACGGCTTCGGCTCGAAGGCGAACAGCCCGGACGCGGCGCTGTTCCTGCGCCACTACAAGGTCGATTGGGCGACCGGTATCTTCCAGCCGATCGACACCGTCTTCCTCACCGATCCCGACAAGAAGGTGCCGTTCCGCATCGTCCATGAGGGCACGGAAAAGCGGTATCTGACCGGCGCCGACTTCGATCTCGAGAGCTTCCAGATCATCGGGGACGACCTGTGGATCGGCGAGGAGTTCGGGCCCTTCCTGATCAAGGCCGACCTGACTGGCAAGGTGAAGCAGGTGTTCGAGACGGTCGCGGGGGAGACGCCGGTGCGCTCGCCCGACAGCCCCTCCATCACCACCCCCGCCGCGCCGAACGCGCCCGCGACCTTCAACGCCCGCCGCTCCAAGGGCTTTGAGGGCATGGCGGCCTCGAAAGACGGCAAGTTCCTCTACGCCCTGCTCGAAGGCCCGCTTTGGGACGCTTCGACGAAGGACTGGCAGAAGACCGCCGACGGCAAGGAATTCCTGCCGATCCTGGAATTCGACGTCGCCAAAGGCGCGTGGACCGGCCGCATGTGGCAGTACGTTCTGGAGCAGAACGGCAACGCCATCGGCGACTTCAACATGATCGACGGCACCACGGGGCTGATCATCGAGCGCGACAATGGCGAGGGCACCAGGGACAAGGCCTGCGCCGAGGGTACCAAGGGGCCGGACTGCTTCCACGACCTCGCGAAGTTCAAGCGTATCTACAAGATCGAACTGAGCGACGCGAATGTCGGCCAGCCGGTCCGCAAGATCGGCCATATCGACCTGATGAACATCGCCGATCCGAACAAGAAGGCCCGCAAGCCCCTCAATGACGGCGTGCTGACCTTCCCCTTCTTCACCATCGAGAATGTGGACGTGGTGGACGCCACGCACATCGTGGTCGGCAACGACAACAACCTGCCCTTCTCCTCCTCGCGCGATCCGGCGAAGGCGGACGACAACGAGCTGATCCTGCTCGACGTGGGCGATTTCCTGCAAGCGAAGTGAGCCAAACGGAGAGCCGGGGCGCGGGAGCCCCGGCTTTCACGCTGTGTCCGGCAGGATGGCCGGCGTCGGCCGCTTGCGCAGGATGAGGGCGACGCCGGCCACCATGACCAGCGCGCCGATCAGTTTCATCGGGGATGGCTCATCCCCGATGAGCACGATGCCGAACAGCACCGTGAGCAGCGGATTCAGCATCGAATAGGGCACCACCGCGCCCACCGAATGGCGCTGCAGCAGCCAGTACCAGATGCCATAGGCCATGATCGAGGAGCCCACGGCGCTGTAGACGACCGCCAGCCAGCCATAGGTGCCCGTCGTCGCCACCATGCCCCAGCGATCCGCCTCGAAGACCCAGGAGCCGAGCAGGAGCTGCGGCACGGAAAACAGCGACGACCACCCCATCATCGTCATGGGCGAGACGCCCGGCAGGCGATTGACGATCAGGTTGGTCACGGCCCAGCCCGTGGCGCTGGCGAGCAGCAGGCTCAGGCCGAACGGGCCCGGCAGGGTCGGCCCCGCGGCCAGAATGAGAATGCCGATGACCGATATGATGAGCCCGAGCGTCCGCAAGCGGCCGAGCGGCTCCTTCAGAAGCAGGCAGGCGAGCACGGTGGCGATGGGCGCGCCGATCTGGATGACCACCGCGCTGGTGCCGGCCTCGGCCTGTTCGAGCGCGACGAACAGCAGGCCGAAATGCACGGTGCCGAAGGTGAAAGACACCAGAAGGATGCCCGGAAGCTGCGCCCGCGCCACGCGCTTGAACGGGACCACCAGCGCGGCAACGAGCACGAACCGCAAGGCGGTCATCAGCAGCGGCGGGATTTCCTGAACGCCGAGCTTGATGACGATCATGTTGAGCGCCCAGACGCACACGACGAGGACGGCGAGCAGCTTGTGACGAAGGGGCATGGACACACGGCAGGGGCTTGAGGCGGCAGCGGCGCCCTGCTGATAACGCCCCGCCGGGCCGAAGCAAAGTCGCGCGGCCCCATGTCACCCCTGCGCCAGGCTCATGGCGCCCGGCACCCGAGCCTGCGGCGCGCTGGCCCCTTGCGGCCCCGGTCTCGGCGACTAAGGTGCGCGCCATGCTTGACCTGTCGCTTCTCGGCCGCCTCTCCTTCGCGCATACCCCCCCGACGAAACCGCCCCTGCCGCCGGGGCGGCACGATCTTGGCCTGTTCGACACGCGCGACTACGTGCTCATCGTGCCCGAAGGCATCGATGCCGCGCGGCCGGCGCCCTTCATGTGCCTGTTCCACGGCGGCGGCGGAAGCGCCGAACGCATCCTGCCGATCATGCGACGGCATGCCGAGGAGCGCGGCTTCCTGCTGCTCGTGCCTCAGTCGCTTTTCCCGACCTGGGACATCGTGATTGCCGGGAACGGGCCGGACCGCGAGCGGCTGGACATAGGCCTCGCCGAGGTCGCCTCCCGATTCACGCTGGACCCCGGTCATTTTGCCTTCGCCGGGCATTCGGATGGCGGGAGCTACTCGCTCTCCACCGGGCTCAGCAATGGGCGGATCGTGACCCACATCCTGGCTTTCTCAGCCGGCTTCATGACCGTGCTTGCGCAGGAGGGTTCGCCGAAAGTGTTCATCGCCCACGGGCAGCAGGACACGCAGACGCCAATCAACACGGCCGGCCGATCCCACGCCGCGCAGCTACGCAATGCCGGCTATGAACTCACCTATGTCGAGCATGGCGGCCCCCACGCCTCGCAGCCGCCCATGGTCCAGCTCGGTGTCGACTACTTCCTGAAGGACGCGCCCCGGTGAGC
>JAEZMI010000083.1 GCA_023414975.1 Pseudomonadota bacterium
GTCGTGCGCACCACGCAGCCGGCCGGGACGCCCGGCCCGGTGCAGTAAACCACCGCCGCGGCGGCGGTAGACGGCGCCAGCGCCCCAAGGCCGCCAGCCAGGCCCGCGGCGAGAATGGCCGCTCCTGCCAGAGACTTGATGGGTAAAAATCCGCTCATTCCGCATCCTCGGCTTGACATAACGCTACGGGAACGGCGCGATATTGCTCGTCCGGATGCTGCCGGCAATGTCGATTATTGGTCGGATCGTGCGTCGTGCCGCCACGACCTGACGCAGGGTCAACCGGCCCAACCGGACAGATGATGCCGCCGCGCCCTTCCGCCGTCCCTCACCCTTCCCCGTCGCTCGACCCGGACGCGCTCGCCACCCTGCTCGCCGCCGAACGCGCCGAAAGCGACGCGCTGCGCCGGCATCCCGCTTTCCCCGCCCTCGCCTTCACGGCGGCACGCAGTCTGTCGGCCCAGTATCGCGGCAATGTCGTGCTGACGCGCATCCTGAACGACCGGGGCCGGATCGCGCTCGGGCTGCTCATGCTCGGCATGCATCTGGAATCGGCGCCGGGCTCCCCCGGCCTCACCGCCGGCCGGCTGAAGGCGGAGGCGACGGGGCTGCGCCTGTGCAGTCCGGGCCGCGTCACGGCCCTCATCGCCGCCTGCCGCCTGCTCGGCCTTCTCGCCCCCGTGCCGGACACGGACCGGCGGCGCCAGCGTCTGGCCGTGACGCCGCGGATGCTGGCGATCCACACCGCGCGCTGGCGGACGGTTCTGGAGGCGATGGCCCCCATCGCGCCGGAGGGCGCCCGTGCCTCCCGCCACCTCGACGATCCGCGCTTTCTCGAACCCTTCGTGGACACCATGCTGGCGCCCTTCCGTGCCGGCTGGCGCCTCGTCGACGATATGCCCCGCCTCCAGCTCTTCACCGACCATGACGGCGGGCTGATGGTGGCTTTCGCCCTGTTCGACGCCGCGCGCACCGGCGCGGCGCTCAGCCTCGCCCAGCTCGCCCGCGACGGCCGCATCTCCCGCTCCCATGTGATGGAGATGCTGCGCGCCGCCGCCGCTTCCGGGCTGGTGCGGCGGGAGGTCGGGCGCGGCGCCATCGAGGGCGGCGTGCTGGCCGAGCCGCCGCTGGTCGAGGCGATGCAGATGGTGCTCGCCGCCGCCATGGCGCGGCTCTCCCGCGCCTCCCGCGCGGGCCTCGCGGCGATCGGCGAGGCGGCGCCGGGCGTGCCCTAAGCCGCGCCGGCCCGCCCCGCGGGCGCTCAGGGCTTGGGGAGGTCCACCGCCGCGTTCTTCTCGGGAACCACCACCGTCGCTTCCTCGCCCACCAGAGCGACGAACCGGTCGGCGCTGGGCTCCAGCAGGCCGAAGGTGGCGTAATGGGCGGGAATGATGGTCAGGCCGCCGAGATAGCGCGTCACCGCCACCGCCGCCGTCTCCGGCCCCATGGTGAAACGGTCGCCGATCGGCAGGATGACCACGTCCGGGCGATGGATTTCCGCGATCAGCGCCATGTCGGAGAAGATGTCGGTGTCGCCCATGTGCCAGACGGTCGGCTCGCCCGGCGCCTTCACGATGAGCCCGTTGGCGTTGCCGAGATAGACGCTGGCCCCGTCCACCACCATGCCGGAGGAATGATCGGCGCGGACCATGCTGACCGAGAAGCCGTCGAGATGGATCGTGCCGCCGGTGTTCATCATCTCCAGCTTGTCGAGGCCCTGCGTGCCGAGCCAGCCGCACAGATCCGCGTTGGCGACCACGGTCGCCCCCGTCGCCTTGGCGATGGCCACCGTGTCGCCGACATGATCGCCATGGCCATGGGTGAGCAGGATATGGCTCACCCCGGCGCTCGCCGCTTCGACGCTGCCGGTGAAGGCGGGGTTGCCCGAGAGGAATGGGTCGATCAGAACCGCCGTCCCCGCGAGGTCCAGACGAAAGGCGGCGTGGCCGTACCAGGTGATTTTCATGAGATGGCTCCTTCGGGCATTCCGGTCGGGCGCACCGGCGACTGACGGCGGCTAGATAGTGCGCCGCTCCGGCCGCACAAGGCGTTTACCGGCCGTGCCGCCCCCGCGCGCCGAGGACCAGCGCCGCCAGCACCACCCCGCCCGCGACCAGAAAGGTCAGCCGCATCCCCGCCGTCAGCGCTGCCGGCGTCGCCTCGGCCAAGGCATCCGTCCCGACGCCGTGCACGAAAACCTGCGCCAGCAGCGAGGCCCCGGCGATCAGCCCGGCATGGCGCGCGAGGTTGAGCAGATCCGAGGCGGTGCCTCGCTGGGGCGGCGCGATGTCCGCCAGCGCCGCGGTGTTGTTGGCGGCTTGAAAGAGCTGGTAGCCCGGCGTCAACACGGCGAGGGCGAGCAGATAGCCGGCGATGCCGAGAACCGGCGCCAGCAGCGCCAGCAGGAAGGCCCCCGCGCTAACCAGGACAAGGCCGAGCGTCAGCACGCGCCATGTGCCCCGCGATTCCACCAGCCGCCCGGCCGGCACGCCGATGGCGATGGAGAGTGCCGGCCCCACGGCCATGACCAGTCCCACATGCGGCATGGACAACCCCAAAGCCCCGCCGAGATAGAACGGGCCGACCACCAGCGTGGCCATCATCACGGCGGCCACGATCAGATTGACCAGCAGATTGGCGCGCATCACGCGCAGCAGGGCCGTAACGCCCCCGCACGGGGCGGCCCGCCGCGCCTCCCGGCCGACATCGGCCGGCAAGGTGAGGATCGCCAGAATGAGGGCCAGCGCCGCCAGCGGCACCTGGACGCCGAATACCCCGCGCCAGCCGATGTGTGGCATGAGCAGGCCGCCGAGCGTCGGCCCCAGCGCGGTCCCCAGCGCCGACATCGCGACCAGGAGGCCCATCGCCCGCCCGAGCCGTGCCGCGCCGGCCATCTGCCGGGCCAGCGCCATGGCGAGCGTCATCAGGAAGGCGGCCCCGAGGCCCTGAAATCCCCGCGCGGCGACGAGCAGCGGCAGGCTCGGCGCCAGCGCGCAGAGCAGCAAGGCGCCGGTGAACAGGACGAGCCCGGCCACCAGCATGCGCTTGAACCCGTACCGGTCACCCAGCCGTCCCGCGATCACCACGGCGACCGTCAGCGCCGCGAGATAGGCGACGACCACCGCCTGCACCTGCGCGAACGGGGCCGCGAACGCCGCCGCCAGCGCCGGCAACGCAATATTGGCGCTGCTGATGCCGAGCGAGGCCAGCAGCATGGCAAGAGCCGGTGTCGTCAGAGCCGGCGTCGCAAGAGCCGGCGTCGTCAGAGCGGGTGCCGCCAGAGCCGGCTGCCCGGCAGACGGCGCCGCGCTCTCCTCCCGCGCCATACCCTCATTCATGGCAGATCTCCCCTTGCCGAATCCTGATCGGGGGAGCACGCTGCCACTTCAAGTCGACTTGAGATCAAGCATGAAGTTTCTCGATATTGGCGACGTGGCCGAGCGCAGCGGCGTCCCGCCTTCGACGCTGCGCTATTATGAGGAGGCCCGGCTGATCGCCTCGGTCGCCCGCCACGGCCTGCGCCGGCAATTCGCGCCCGAGGTGCTGCTTCAGCTCAAGCTCATCGCCATGGGCAAGGCCGCCGGTTTCTCGCTGGACGAAATCGCCGCGATGTTCGGCCCCGATGGCGCGCCCGACCTGCCGCGCGAGGCGCTCCACGCGAAGGCCGACGCGCTGGACCGGAAAATCCGGGAGCTGGCGGCCCTGCGCGACACGCTGCGCCACGTCGCCGACTGCCCGGCCCCCTCCCACATGGAGTGCCCGACCTTCCGCCGGCTCGTCGATCTTGCCGGCACGCGCGGACGGCGCCGGACGGGAGGCGGGCGGCGGCGTTGAGGGGGCCGCTCTTTTCACCCTGACTGCACTGATCGTCCACCACACTGCACTGACACGCCACGGCGCCGGCCGCCCGACGTTACCCCCGCCATGGCGTCCGGCGTGGGGGCGTGCTAGGCCGCTTTCACCATGCCAGCCGCCATCCTCACCATCGTCGAGGCCGCCCCCCTCCTGCCCCCGCGCGGCGGGCTGATCGGGCTCGATCTCGGCACCAAGACCATCGGCGTCGCCTCTTCCGATCCCGACCGGCGCCTCGCCGCGCCGGTGGAAACCGTTGCGCGCAAACAGTTTACGCCGGATGCGCAGCGCATTCTCGCCCTCGCCGGCGCCCGCCAGGCCGCCGGTTTCGTGCTCGGCCTGCCGGTGAACATGGACGGATCGGAAGGGCCGCGCGCCCAGTCCACCCGCTCCTTCGCCCGCAACCTCGCCAAGCTCA
>JAEZMI010000096.1 GCA_023414975.1 Pseudomonadota bacterium
CGCCAGCGCCGCGCTGCCGGCCGGGGCGATCCTGCTCGGGGCTTACTGCGCCTGGCAGGCGGTGGAATACGTCACCAGCCTGCATGGGGCGCGACGCTCCACCGGCGCGGGTTTCGACGCCGACGACAGCGCGGGGGCCCCCGCCTCGCGCATGAGCACGCTGATGCCGCTGCTGCGGGTGACGCTCATCCTCGTCATCATCATCCTCGCCGGCCTGACCGTCCTCGGCCAGATCGGCATCGACGTGACGCCGCTGATCGCCGGCGCCTCCATCATCGGCCTCGCCATCTCCTTTGGCAGCCAGACGCTGGTGAAGGACATCGTCTCGGGCGTGTTCTACCTGGTGGACGACGCCTTCCGCGTCGGCGAATACATCGATTGCGGGCGCGCCAAGGGCACCGTCGAGGGCTTCACCCTGCGCTCGCTGAGGCTGCGCCACCAGAACGGGCAGATCTACACGGTGCCCTTCGGCCAGCTCGGGCAGGTGACGAATTTCAGCCGCGACTGGACGACGATGAAGTTCAACCTGCGCTTCGCCCGCTCGACCGACCTCGAAAAGCTGCGCAAGACGGTGAAGAAGATCGGCCAGGACATGCTGGAAGAGCCGGAGTTCAAGGACGAGTTCCTGATGCCGCTCAAGATGCAGGGCGTGGCCGACATCGACGACACGGCGCTGATCGTGCGCTTCAAGTTCACCGTGCGGCCGAACAAGCCGACCGTGGTGCGGCGCGAGGCGATCAAGCGGATGATCGCGAAGCTGCCGGAGCAGGACATCGAATTCGCCAGCAATACGGTCGCGGTGCAGGGGCTCGGCGATTCCGGCGTCGCGGGTGCGGGAGCGGCCGCCGCCAGCGCGCGGGCCAAGGCGGCGAACGACCTGCTGCAGCGGATGGAGGCGGAGGCGGAAGCGGGCTGAGCGCGCCGCACTCAGTCCGGCGCGGACCAGCGGGTCGTGAGCGCCGCCACATCCGGGCGCGGGCGCTCGGAGGGTGGCTCCTTCGCCGTGCCGATGTGCAGGATGCCGGCCACGCGCTCGCCCTCCCCGAGGCCGAGCAACCGCACCGCCGCGGGGTGCGTGGCCGCCCAACCGGTGACCCAGATGCCGGCATAGCCCAGCGCCTGGGCGGCGTTCAGCAGGTTGAGGCACACCGCGCCGGCGGAAAGCTCCTGCTCGAACACCGGGATCGCGCTGCCTGCCGCCGGGCGGCTGACCACCACGACCGCGAGCGGAGCGGGGAACAGCCGGCCCATGATGGCGGCGAATTTCTCACGCTTCTCCTCCGGCATGTGGCCGTTGGCCTCGCGATAGGCCTGGGCAAGCCGCGCCCCGAGCGCCGCGCGGGCCTCGCCCTCGATGAGGATGAACCGCCAGGGCGTCAGCATGCCGTGGTCGGGCACGCGGGCCGCTACGGTCAACATCGCCGCGCTTTCCTCGCGCGACGGTCCCGGCGCGGTGAGACCCGCCGCCGGCACCGAACGGCGGGTGGCGAGCGCGGAAAAGACGGGGTCGGGCGGCGGCAGGGACATGGACGGACTTTCCGAAGGCGGCGGGCGCCCTAAGTAGCACCCGCAGAAAACACGGCAAAATCGCGCGCAGCGGACGGGTAAGGCGCGACTCGCGCGGCATTTTGGTCGACAATATCCCATGGCCGTTCCGAACCCGCCGCCATGAGCGGGTGCGGCCCCCAAGGAGCAGAGCATGACCATCAACGGCGAAATCCCCGTGCGCGACAACCGCGCCGCCGACCGTTTCGAGATCGAGCAGGACGGCCATCTCGCGATCGCGCAGTACATCCTTGCGCCGGACCACATCATCTTCATGCACACGGAAGTCCCGCCGGAGTTGGGCGGACGCGGCCTTGCGACGCGGCTCGTCGAGGCGGGTCTCGCCAGCGCCCGCGAGCGCGGCCTCTCGGTGGTGCCGCGCTGCTCGGTCTTCGGACGCTACATGATGAAGCACCCCGAGACGCATGACCTGATGGCGCCGGAAATCCGCGCCACGCTCGGCCTCGCCTGACCTGGTTACCGCCCTCGCCGGTCGGCCCGCCGGGCAGTCGGATCGGCGCCGGCTGCCAGTGACGCGCGGGCGCCACAGCCCGTGGGAAAACCCGCCGCTTCATACCCTTCATTAACGCTGTGCTCCTAACCATGGAGCACGGCCGAAGGGGGCGACCGCCGCCCTTTCGCGGCCGGTGCCCCACGGTATTCAGCGGCAAAGGTTCTGGCGTCCATGCGTACCCCGGCGCGTCCGTCCGACACGAACGAGACCACACCCTCCGAAAGCTGGCCTGCCGAGGCCGGCGCGAGCGCGCCGCGCTTCCTCTCGCGGGCCAACCCCAAGCCCGTCTTCGCGCCGCCCACGCCGAAAGGCGCCAAGGGAGCCGCCGTGCCGGTGCCGGGCCGCGTCCTGGTGCCGAGCTGGCTGCAGCCTTTCACCCTGCCGTCCAACACCCGCTTCACCCGCACGCCGGACTATCTGCTGCGCAAGCCCGACCCCGTGCCCGCGCCGGTGACGGCCGATCTCGCGCCCGCAC
>JAEZMI010000114.1 GCA_023414975.1 Pseudomonadota bacterium
GGCCAGCGCCGCGCGCAGTTCGCCGGCGAGCGCCAGGACCGGCGGGCGGGCGAGCGCGCGGGTTTCCTGCGGCACGTCCGCCTCGTCCGAGAAGTCGATGCCCGCCTCGATCAGCGCCATGGCCTGAATGAGCTGCCGGCGCCAGTCCTCGACCCGCGCGCCGAGATGGCCGAAGGCCTGCGCCAGCGCCAGCCGCCGCTGTCCCTGCGTTTGCGCGGCGATCAGGTCGGCCAGGCCCTCGGCGCTGGCAAGGTCCATCCGCCCGTTGAGGAAGGCGCGGCGGGTGAACTCCCCCGCCTCGGCCGGGCGCATGCCGGGCAAGGCGAGCAGCGCGCCCAGCACGGCCGCGATCACCGCCCGCCCGCCATGGATCTGCAGCTCCGCCATGTCCTCGCCGGTGGCGCTGCGCGGGCCGGGGAACCAGAGCGCGAGCCCCTCGTCCAGCCGCTCGCCGCTCACGGGATCGCGCAGCACGGCGAGGCTGGCGCGGCGCGGCTCCGGCAGCCGCCCGCAGAGCGCCCGCACCGCCTCCCCGGCATGCGGCCCGGAGATCCGGATCACCGCCACCGCGCCGCCGGTCCCCGAGGATATGGCGGCAATGGTGTCGCGCGCGATCATGTCGCCGCCCGTTCCGCTTTTCACCTACAAGCTCCCACGCTACGCCCTATCTCTCGCGATGATTCCCGCCCCGAAGCGCCGCCGCCGGAGACCGCCCGTGAACCGCCTCAAGGACGCCGCCAGCCCCTATCTGCTCCAGCACAAGGATAACCCGGTCGACTGGTGGCAATGGGAACCGGCCGCGTTCGAGGAAGCGCGGCGCAGCCATCGGCCGATCCTGCTCTCCATCGGCTATGCCGCCTGCCACTGGTGCCATGTCATGGCGCATGAGAGTTTCGAGGACGCGGCGACGGCCGCCGTGATGAACGAGCTTTTCGTGAACATCAAGGTGGACCGCGAGGAACGCCCCGAGGTCGACCAGATCTACATGTCCGCCCTCCAGCAGCTCGGCGTCCAGGGCGGCTGGCCGATGACCATGTTCCTCGACGCCGACGGCGCCCCCTTCTGGGGCGGCACCTATTTTCCGAAGGAGGCGAAATACGGCCAGCCCGCCTTCACCGACGTGCTGAAGACGATGGCGAACGCCTACACATCCGGTGATCCGCGAATCGCGCAGAACCGCGAGGCGCTGCTGCACCGGCTGCGCGAGAAGGCGCGGCCCGCCGGCGCCGTCACCATCGGGCTGAACGAACTCGACGATGTCGCCGGACGCATCCTCGGCATCATGGACCCCGTCCATGGCGGGCTGCAGGGCTCCCCGAAATTCCCCAACACGCCCTTCCTCGAATTGCTCTGGCGCGGCTATGAGCGCACCGGCCGGCAGAAGCTGCGCGACGCGGCTCTGCATGCGCTCGACGGCATGAGCGAGGGCGGCATCTACGATCATGTCGGCGGCGGCTATTCCCGCTACGCCGTCGACGACCACTGGCTGGTGCCGCATTTCGAGAAGATGCTCTACGACAACGCGCAGATCCTCGATCTGCTGGGCCTCGCCTATGCCGAGACGACCGCCGAACTGTTCCGCGCCCGCGCCGAGGAAACCGTCGCATGGCTGGAGCGCGAGATGCTGACCGAAGGCGGCGCTTTCGCGGCGAGCCTCGACGCCGATTCGGAGGGGCACGAGGGCAAATATTACGTCTGGACGCTGAAGCAGGTGCTGGAAGCTCTGGGCGCGGCGGACGCCGAGTTCTTCGCCAAGCATTACGACATCGCTCCCTTCGGCAATTGGGAGGGCGTTTCGATCCCGAATCGGCTCAAGGAGGTGGAACGCTCCCCCGCCGACGAGATCCGCCTAGCCATGCTGCGCGACAAGCTGCTGGAGGTGCGCGCCCGCCGCGTGCCGCCCGGGCGCGACGACAAGGTGCTGGCCGACTGGAACGGCCTCATGATCGCCGCGCTCGCCAACACCGCCCCCCGCGTCAGCCGGCCGGAATGGGTGGAGCTCGCCACCCGCGCCTTCCGTTTCATAGCCGAATCGATGGTGCGGGACGGGCGTCTCGGCCATAGCTGGCGCGACGGCAAGCTGGTGTTCCCCGGCCTCTCCTCCGATTATGCGGCGATGATCGGCGCCGCGCTGGCCCTGCATCAGGCGACCGGCGAGGCCAGCTATCTCGACCGGGCCGTCGCCTGGCAGGGGGCGCTGGACGCCCATCACGCGGCGGAGGATGGCGGCTATTATTTCACGGCGGATGATGCCGAGGGCCTGCTGGTGCGGCCGGAAGCCACCGCCGACGACGCCGTGACCAACCCGACAGCGCTCATCGCCCGCAATCTCGTGCAGCTCGCGACACTGACGGGCGATGACGCCTATCTCGCCCGCGCCGACCAGCTCTTCGCCGGCCTGCTGCCGCGCGCCGCCCCGCAGCTTTACGGCCATGCCGGGCTGCTCAACGCGCTCGACACGCGCCTGCGGGGGCCGCAGATCGTCGTCGTCGGGGAGGGACCGGAAGCCGACGCGCTGTTCGAGGCCGCCCGCCGCCTGCCCCGCATGGACAGGGTGATCCTGCGTGTCGGCGCGGAGACCACCCTGCCCGCCTCTCACCCCGCGGCCGACAAGGCGGCGGCGGTCGACCGGCCCGCGGCCTTCGTCTGCGTCGGCACCGTCTGCTCGCTGCCGGTAACGGACCCGAATCAGTTGATGCAGGCAATCACTCGGGGCGGCACGAGCGCGGCCTGAGACCGCGCTTTTTCAGGGGCGCTGCCGCAAAAGAGCTCCCCCAGCTTGTGGACTGCCCTGTGAGCCGACCCGTGAGGACCCTGGGGGCAAGCCTGTGGATAAGTTGGAGAGAAAACGGCCCCACTCCGCTCAGAGGCTCAGAATTGACCGCTGGCGGGCAATCCGCTCTTTGCGAAGGATGCATCGGACGAGCCCGCGAACGGGCGTCCTGAGTCAATTCTGGAGGCTGTCATTTCGGAGCCGAAACGACAATCTTAGGGCGCGGCGGGCAGCTCTATTCAACCAAACCGCGAATCTCGCCGGCGCGGACGCTCCTCCTGCCGGGTGAAGCGGATATTGGCGAACATCAGCGGCACCACCAGCAGCAGCGCCCCGGCAAGGTCCGCTTCGAGGATGTAGGCGATGCCCAGCTCCTCGCGGACCGCCGCCCCGACGACGGGATCGGCGAAGTCGGCGATGAGGCTGGAGATGAACAACGCCGAGGGCACCCAGATCGCCAGCGGCAGCCACCAGCGCCGGCAGGCCATCACCCAGCTCAGCGCGGCCGCCCCGAGCACCAGAAGATAGAGCACGGGCACGGGCGGTTCCCGCTCGGCCATGCCGGCAAAGGCGAAGGAAGGGGAGCCGACCAGAACCAGCGCGGCAAGGGCGAGCCTTGGGGCAAATCTTGGGGCAAGGCTCGCCCGGCCCGTCGGGCGTGGCACGCTAAAGGAGCGGCGGATCTGGCGAATCCGCGCGCATAGTCGCCCGCTCATATCCGTTCCCTCCGACCACCCGCCCTATTCCGGGTCGGGAGACGGGGCCCCGCCCCGTCCGCTCTTCTGTCAGGTATCCATCGGCTCTTAAAACCATGCGCCGCAGGCTGAAGGGCGCACCTATTATGAACGTAGAGGGCGGTTCACCGATCCCTCGTTCACGTATTCATGGAATCGAAGAAGTCGCCATTGGTCTTGGTCTGCCGCAGCTTGTCCAGCAGGAACTCGATGGCATCGACCGTGCCCATCGGGTTCAGGATACGCCGCAGCACGTACATCTTCTTCAAAACATCGGCCGGCACAAGCAGTTCTTCCTTACGCGTGCCCGAGCGGGTGATGTCGATGGCCGGGAAGACGCGCTTGTCGGAGACCTTGCGGTCGAGGATTACCTCGGAATTGCCGGTGCCCTTGAACTCTTCGAAGATCACCTCGTCCATGCGCGAGCCGGTATCGACCAGCGCGGTGGCGATGATGGTGAGCGAACCGCCTTCCTCGATGTTGCGCGCCGCGCCGAAGAAGCGCTTGGGGCGCTGCAAGGCGTTGGCGTCGACACCGCCGGTCAGCACCTTGCCGGAGGAGGGCACGACCGTGTTGTAGGCACGCCCGAGACGGGTAATGGAATCGAGCAGGATAACGACGTCCCGCTTGTGCTCGACCAGGCGCTTGGCCTTCTCGATCACCATTTCCGCCACCTGGACGTGGCGGGCGGCCGGCTCGTCGAAGGTGGAGGAGACCACCTCGCCCTTCACCGAGCGCTGCATGTCGGTGACTTCCTCCGGCCGCTCGTCGATGAGCAGAACGATGAGGTAGCACTCGGGATGGTTGGTGGTGATGGACTGCGCGATGTTCTGCAGCAGAACGGTCTTGCCGGTGCGCGGCGGCGCGACGATGAGGGCGCGCTGGCCTTTGCCGATCGGCGCCACGACATCGATGATGCGGGCGGAGAAATCCTTGCGGGTCGGGTCTTCGATCTCCAGCTTGAACCGCTCGTCGGGATAGAGCGGCGTCAGATTATCGAAGTTGATCTTGTGGCGGATCTTCTCGGGGTCTTCGAAATTGATCGTGTTGACCTTGAGAAGCGCGAAATAGCGCTCGCCATCCTTGGGGCCGCGGATCTGGCCCTCCACCGTGTCGCCGGTGCGCAGGCCGAAACGGCGGATCAGGCTGGGCGAAACATAGATGTCGTCAGGACCGGGCAGGTAATTCGCGTCCGGCGAGCGCAGGAAGGCGAAACCGTCCGACAGGATCTCGACGACGCCTTCGCCGATGATATCGGTGTCCTTGGCGGCCAGCTGCTTGAGAATGGCGAACATCAGCTCCTGCTTGCGCAGCGTGCTGGCGTTCTCGACCTCGAGCTCCTCCGCAAAAGCGAGAAGTTCGGCCGGATTTTTGGACTTGAGGTCCTGGAGCTTCATTTCCCCCATGGGAAAGGGCCTCGGAAGTTGGATTGATCCCGGCAAAGGCGAAACGCACCGGCCGGAAAAGAAGGAAGGAAGACGCTGGTCTGTGGACGTGGCGGGCGAGTGGCCCGGACCCTTGTCCGACGCCCCGTCCGGCACCAGGGGAGATACCGGTCAGAAAGGAAGCATCAGCCAGCTTAGCGGAAGCGAGGGCACCATAGGCAAAGCGGCGATTCGGCGCAACCCCCGCGGGGACCGCATCAAGCGCTTCAAAACGGCTTTACGATGACCAGAATGACGATGCCGATCATCAGGATGGTCGGGACTTCATTGGCGATGCGGAAATAGCGCGCCGGCCGCCGGTTCCGGTCCTCGGCGAAATCCCGCACCCAGCCGACGCAGCGCCCGTGAAAGGCGCTCATCGCCAGCACCAGCACGAATTTCGCGTGCATCCAGGGCGCGACATACCAGCCGCCTTCCCAGACCAGATAGAGCCCGGCGAGCCAGGTGACGATCATGGCGGGGTTGATGATCGCCTTGAGCAGGCGCCGTTCCATGACCTTGAAGGTCTCGGACTGCACGGAGCCCGGCGCCGCGTCGCAGTGATAGACCATGAGGCGCGGCAGGTAGAACAGCCCGGCCATCCAGGAGATGACCGCCATCACATGGACGGCCTTGATCCAGTCATAGAGCATCGCGCCGTCCCCTCATCCGCGCAGCCTTCAACCGCGTATCCGGCGGATCATCTGCTCGACATGGGCGATCGGCGTTTCCGGCCGGATGCCGTGCCCGAGATTGAAGATATGGGCGGCGCCGCGGAAATCCGCCATCAGCGTGTCGATGGCCCGGTCCAGGGCCGCGCCGCCGGCGATCAGCGCCAGAGGGTCGAGATTGCCCTGCAGGGCGAAACGTCCGCCGAGCGTGGCGCGCACCGCCCGCCGGTCGGCCGTCCAGTCGAGGCCTACCCCGTTCACGCCGCTCGCCAGCGCGAGCGAGGCGAGCCCCGCCTGGGTCGCTCCCTTCGGGAAGGCGATGATGCGCGCATCGGGAATTTCTGCTCTCACTGCACTGACAATCCGCCTGATCGGCCTGACTGACCACTGCTCGAACGCCTCGGGATCGAGAACCCCGGCCCAGGAGTCGAAGATCTGAACCGCGTCCACACCCGCCCGAAACTGGCCGATGAGATAGGTCGCGGAAGCCTCCACCAGCCGGTCGATAAGGGCCGAAAAGAAGGCGGGGTCGCGCATGGAAGCAAGCCGCGCCGGGGCCTGATCGGGCGTCCCGCGGCCGGCAATCATATAGGTCGCCAGCGTCCAGGGCGCGCCGCAGAAGCCGAGCAGCGTGGTCGCCTCGGGCAGTCTTGCGCGAATGCCGGCCACCGCCTCATAGACCCGGTCGATCTTCGAAGCATCGAGCTCATCGCGCAAGGCATTGAGTTCGTTGAGATTCGTGACGGTGCTGAGGCGAGGCCCCTCGCCTTGCTCGAAGGTAAGATCGCAGCCGAGCGCGTGAGGAACGACCAGAATGTCCGAAAACAGGATCGCCGCATCGAAGCCGAAGCGGCGGATCGGCTGGAGTGTCACCTCGATCGCGTGTTCGGGCGTGTAGCAGAGGGTGAGGAAATCGCCGGCGCTCGCGCGCACCGCGCGGTACTCCGGCAGATAGCGCCCCGCCTGCCGCATCATCCAGATCGGCGTGCGCCCGGCCACATGGCCGTCCAGTACCGCCTTGACGATCCGCTCACCCATCCCGTCCCCCGCCCTTCATACTTTATTAATCTCTTTCAGATGAGAGTCGTTGGTGTTTAGAGACGGGCATTAGACGGGTTATGGGCCGACCACAACACGTCCCCGCAAGAACCCACCGGCGCAGGCCCGCTGGCTTCTGCAAAACCCATGTCTGCCAAAGGCTTGCAGGTCTGCAGCCATTTATCCCCGCAAATCCGGAATCACGTCTTGATTTGAGTCACAGGCGGGAGGGTGTGGACGGAAAGCACCGTCATCCCCAGGGCGGGACTTGATAACGCCTGCCACCCATGGCTTGTTCCAGGCTTACGCACAGCCCTGTGGATGAAATTGTGTGACGGAACCGTATCGCCAGGCGGAAAGCTATTACCACCTGCACCTCGTCTCGGACTCCACCGGCGAGACTCTCATCAGTGTCGGGCGCGCCGCGGCGGCGCAGTACAGCGTGAAGCCGATCGAGCACATCTACCCGCTGGTGCGCACCCATCGGCAGCTCGACAAGGCGATCCAGGCCATTGAGGAATTTCCGGGCATCGTGCTCTACACGCTGACCGATTCGGAACTGCGCAACCGGCTCAAAATGTACTGCCAGAACAATGGGGTGCCGGTTCTCTCGGTGCTCGCGCCGGTCGTGCGCCTGTTCCAGGCCTATCTGGGCGGCGTGCCGGAGCCGCGCGTCGGCGGGCAGCACCAGCTCGACGGCGAGTATTTCCGGCGCATCGACGCGATGAATTTCACCGTCATGCATGATGACGGCCAACACACGGACGGGCTGGAAGCAGCCGACGTCGTGCTGCTGGGCATCTCCCGGACATCAAAGACCCCGACGAGCATCTATCTCGCCAATCGGGGTATCAAGACCGCCAACATCCCGCTGGTGCCGAACATTCCGGTCCCGCCGGGGCTGGCCAGCCTGAAGCGGCCGCTCGTCGTCGGCCTGGTCGCGAGCGCCGAGCGGGTGGTGGAGATCCGCCGCAACCGGCTTCTGGGCCTCAACGCCACGTCGACCGCGCAGGATTCCTATGTGGACCGGGATGCGGTCGCCGAGGAAATCGCCTTTTCCCGCCGTCTGTGCGCGCGCCACGGCTGGCCGGTGATCGACGTCACGCGCCGCTCCATCGAAGAGACCGCCGCCGCCATCATCGGGCTGGTGCAGGAACATCGCCGCAAGATCTCCGAGGCGACAGGTGCCTGATTTTCCATCGCAAAATCCGCTGTGGCGAGGCCGCGCGCCCTTGGTGCTCGCCTCGAAAAGCACGGCGCGTCGCGCTTTGCTCAGCGCCGCCGGCCTGCCGCATGAGGCGATCGGCGTGGAGGTCGATGAGCGGGCGCTCGAAAGCGAGGCCGTGCGCGAGGGCGCCGGGCCGATCGCCGTCGCGGCGCGTCTGGCGCGTGCCAAGGCGCTGGCGGGCAGCGCGGCCGCACCCGGCCGGCTGGTGATCGGGGCGGACCAGACGCTGGCGCTCGGGGAGGAATCCTTTCACAAGGCGCCCGATATGGCGGCCGCGCGCCGTCAACTGGCCCGGCTCGCGGGCCGGACCCACAGCCTGCACGCGGCGGTGGCCGTGGCGCAGGATGGGGTGGTTCTGTTCGAGGATGCGCGATCCGCCCATCTGACCATGCGGGCGCTCTCTGACGCCGCGCTCGACGCCTATCTCGCCGCGGCCGGAGAGGCGGTGCTGTCCAGCGTCGGCGGCTACCAGCTCGAAGGGCTGGGAATCCATCTGTTCGAACGGATCGAGGGGGACCATGCCGTGATCCTCGGTCTGCCGCTCCTGCCGCTTCTCGGCTTCCTGCGTTCCCGGGGGGACCTTCTGTGACCCGCCACGTGGCGATTATCGGCCATCCCGTCGCCCATTCGCGTTCCCCGCTGATCCACGGCTATTGGCTGAAGCAGCACGGGATAGACGGTGCCTATGACCGCTGCGATATCGCGCCCGAGGCCATTGACGGCTTTCTGGCGGATTTCCCGGCGAGCGGGCTGGTCGGCGCCAATGTCACGGTGCCGCATAAGGAAGCAGCCTTCCGCGCGGCTTCCCGGCTCGATCCGGTCGCCGCCGCGCTCGGGGCCGTCAACACGCTCTGGCGGGAAGAGGGGCGCCTGCACGGAGCCAATACCGATGTGCCGGGCTTCCTCGCCAATCTCGACGCGGCGGAGCCGGAGTGGGCGCGGGCGCTCGGCGAGGCGGTGGTGCTCGGCGCGGGCGGCGCCTCCCGTGCCGTGGTCTATGGCCTTCTGGAGCGCGGCATCGACCGTGTCGTGGTCGCCAATCGCACCCTGGCGCGTGCCGAAGCCCTGCGCGACCAGTTCGGGCCGCGGGTACTGCCCGTCGCCTGGCGCGACCTTGCCGGCCGGCTCAATGGCTGCCGTCTTCTCGTCAACACCACGTCCCTCGGCATGAAGGGCCAGCCGCCGCTCGACATCGAGCTGTCGTCACTGTCCCCCGACGCTGTCGTCACCGACATCGTCTATGTGCCGCTGGAGACGCCGCTGCTTGCCGCCGCCAAAGCGCGCGGTCTGAAGACGGTGGATGGGCTCGGCATGCTGCTGCATCAGGCGGTACCGGGTTTTGAACGCTGGTTCGGCGTGCGGCCCCAGGTGACGGTGGAACTGCGCAACCTTGTCCTTGCCGATCTCGCCGCGAAGGGGCAGCTGCGATGAGCGCGAAGGGCCCCTATCGTCTCGGTCTCACCGGCTCCATCGGTATGGGAAAGACCACGACCGCCAATTTCTTCCGTGAGCTCGGCGTGCCCGTGCATGACGCGGATGCCGCCGTGCACGAGATTTATGGCGCGGAGGGCGTCGGCCCGGTCGAGGCCGCCTTTCCGGGCGTCAGCGTCAATGGCCGGATCGACCGCGCTCTGTTGGGGGCTCGGGTGCTGAAGGACGACGCGGCGATGCGCCGGCTGGAGGATATCGTCCATCCGCTGGTTCGCGCGCGGGAGGCGGCCTTTCTCGCCAAAGCCGCCGGGGCCGGCGCGCCACTCGCCGTGCTCGACATCCCTCTCCTCTTCGAGACCGGCGCGGAGGAGCGGACCGATGCGATTCTCGTGGTCACCGCGCCGGAAGCTGTGCAGCGCGCGCGTGTCATGGCGCGTCCGGGCATGACAGAGGAGAAGTTTGCCGCGATCCTGCAGCGGCAGATGCCGGATGCGGAGAAGCGGCGGCGCGCCGATTACCTGCTGGACACCGGGCCCGGCCTCGAACACGCGCGCGCCGAAGTGGCGGCGTTGGTCGCGCGCCTGACGGAGGGAGACCACCTTGCGTGAGATCGTTCTCGACACCGAGACCACTGGCCTCAATCCGCTGACGGGCGACCGGCTGGTCGAGATCGGCTGCGTGGAGATCTATAACCGCATTCCCACGGGGCAGGTCTACCATGTCTATCTCAACCCGCAGCGCGACATGCCGATCGAGGCGTTCAACGTGCACGGGTTGTCGACGGAATTTCTGTCGGACAAGCCGCTCTTCGCCGATGTGGTCGATGATTTCCTCGCCTTCATCGCCGACGCCCCGCTGGTGATTCACAACGCGGCCTTCGACATCGGCTTCATCAATGCGGAACTCGCCAAGGTCGGGCGCCCGCCCATCAGCTTCGAGCGGGTGATCGATACGCTGATGCTGGCGCGCCGCCGCCATCCCGGCGCGTCGAACCGCCTCGACGACCTTATGGCGCGCTATGGCATCGACGGCTCGCGCCGCACCAAGCACGGCGCGCTGCTCGATTCCGAGCTGTTGGCGGATGTCTATGCCGAACTCTGCGGCGGCCGGCAGACGGCGCTGGGCCTCACCGTGGCGGAAACGCGGGAAGATGCGGCCGAACTCGTCGTGGCGGGCCCGCGTCAGCGCCCGCGCCCGCTGCCGGCGCGGCTGGACGCGGCTCAGGCGGCCGCCCATGCCGCCTTCGTGGCGAGCCTGGGCGATGCGCCCATCTGGAAGGACTATGCGGCCGGCAGCGATGCCGCGCCGGCCGCCTGAATGCAAACCGCCGCCGTCGTCAGGAGGCGAGAATGCCCGCCGGCTGCTGCTTGGCCATGCGCTGACGGTACAGCGTGACGAAATCGACCGGGTCGATCATCAGGGGCGGGAAGCCGCCGTTGCGCACCGTGTCGGCGACGATCTGCCGGGCGAAGGGGAAGAGCATGCGCGGGCACTCGATCATCACGAAGGGGTGCAGCGTTTCCTGCGCGACATTCTGCGCGCGGAAGATGCCGGCATAGGCGAGTTCGAGCGCGAAGAGGGTCTTGCCCTTCAGCTCGGCCTTGGCTTCGATCTTCAGCTCGACCTCGAATTCGGCGCCTTCGCGTACCGGCTTCGCATCGACCTTGATCTGGATGCCGATCTGCGGCTGGCCGCCCACCGCCAGCGACTCCGGCGCGCCGGGGTTCTCGAAGGAGAGATCCTTCGTGTACTGGGTCAGCACCTGCAGGGTCGGCATCGATACGGCGTTGTCGGTCTCGGCCATCAGGAATCTCCGTGTCGCCGGCGGGAGGCGCATCGCCGGCCAGTCTGCCGTGCGGTGGGTCTGGTACCGCGACGGACGTCGGTAAAGGGCGCGTGTGGCTAACACGGTTGCCGCGCGCTCACAAGGCGAGCCCGGTCGCGGCCCAAGGCGGGGTTGGCGCGTCGCGCGCGCTTCGACTAGTCTGCACGGGCATGTCGACAAAAGACCGTGTTCTCGGTGGAATGAATGACCTTGCGGCACCGGTCGCACTGGCGAAATCGGTCGGACGTCGTACATAGACTGGAACGGGCAGGGTGTCGTGCCGAGCAGGGCACCCGGTCGACCTCACTCCGGAGCCCGCCGGCTTCAGGCCGGCGCAGCGAAATCAACGGCGGCGTGTAACGTGTTCGACATCTATACGATCATCTTCCTGGCCCTCGCCGTGTTCATCTTCATACGGCTGCGTAGCGTGCTGGGACAGAGGACCGGGCGCGAACGGCCGCCCTATGACCCTTATTCGCGCCGCGATACGGCCAAAGCCCCGGCCGGCGCCTCCGACAAGGTCGTGAACTTCCCCGGCACGTCCGAACCCGCCAACGTGCCGGAACCTGTGGAGCCGGAGGAGCAGGCGAGTTCCCCGCGCCGCTGGGCCGGCGTGGCCGAGGTCGGTTCAGCCGTCGCCAACGGCCTCGACGCTATCGCCGCGCAGGAACGCGGCTTCGATGTGCAGCACTTCCTCACCGGCGCGCGCGCGGCCTATGAGATGATCGTCGTCTCCTTCGCCCAGGGCGATCGCGGCACGCTGAAGGAACTCCTCGCCCGTGAGGTCTATGAGGGGTTTGCCGCCGCCATCCAGGAGCGCGAGCAGCGCGGCGAGAAGATGGAGACGCAGTTCGTCGGCATCGAGAAGGCCGATATCATCGAGGCGAGCGTGAAGGGCCGCACGGCCCAGATCACCGTGCGCTTCCTCTCGCAGCTCATCTCCGCCACGCGCGATCGTGCCGGGGCCGTGATCGACGGTGACGCGGAGCAGGTGGCCGATGTCACGGATGTGTGGACCTTCGCCCGCGATCTCGGCGCGCGCGATCCGAACTGGAAGCTGGTCGCCACCGAAGCCGCTTCGTGAGAAGATGGTCGCGTGCGTGCGACCTCTTCCGTTCTCATCGTCCTGCTGGCCATCAGCGCCGTTCTGCTGCCGTCGACCCGGATGGCGCAGGCGGCGTCGCCCGTTCTTCCGGCGCTGTTTCCGCAGGCTGTGCTTGAGCCGGTCACCTTCGCGGCGATTTCCGGCTGGAGCACCGACACGGTCGCCCCCGCCTTCACGACCTTTCGCCGCAGCTGCGCGATGATGGCCCGCAGGGGCGACGGGGCGAGCCCGCCTCGGCCGGTTTTCACGGCGTTGCGTGCCACCTGCCGCCGGGCGCTCCGGCTTCCGCAGCACCCGCGCGAACATGCCGCGCGCGCTTTCTTCCAGCGGGAGTTCGTGCCTTACCGGATCGCGCCGCTGGAGCAGCCGCAGGGCTTCCTGACCGGCTATTACGAACCGGAAGTGGAGGGTTCGCGCGTCGCGACCGCCGCCTATGCGACGCCTCTCTATCGCCGCCCGCCCGACCTCATTCTGGAGGCGCCGCCGACCGACGGCGCACCGGCCAACAAGGGCAAGGCGTTCCGCCGCGAGCCGGACGGGTTGCTCACGCCCTATCCTGACCGCGCCGCGATCGAGGACGGCGCCCTGGCCGGCAAGGGGCTGGAGGTTGCCTGGATCAAGGACCCCGCCGACGCCTTCTTCGCCCATATCCAGGGCTCGGTGCGGGTGAGGCTGCCCGACGGCGCCGTGCTCCGGCTGAACTATGACGGCCATAACGGCCAGGGCTACACGCCCATCGGCCGGCTGCTGATCGAGCGCAACCTCGTGCCGCGCGAGAAGATGTCCATGGACGCCATCCGCGCCTATATAGCCGCGCACCCGGAGGAGGGGCGCGCGCTGATGCGGCAGAACAAATCCTATGTCTTCTTCCGCGAGGCGACCGAGCTGGGGCCCGAGGACGGCGCGGTGGGCGCCCAAGGCGTGCCGCTGACGGCCGTGCGGTCCATCGCGGTGGATCGCAACATCCATGTCTATGGCACGCCGTTCTTCATCGCCGCCGATCTGCCCACCGGCCGCGCGGGCGAGGTCGAGCCTTTCCGGCATCTGACGATCGCGCAGGACACCGGTTCGGCCATCATCGGCCCGGCCCGGGCCGACATCTTTTTCGGCGCCGGCACCGAGGCGGGGGCGGTGGCCGGGCGCATCCAGCATCCCGGAGCCTTCGTCATCCTCCTGCCGCGCGCCCTTGATCCGGCGCGGGTGAAAGCCCCGCTGCCAAGGCCGCGCCCGGACATACCGCAGCCCGCGGCAGCCGCGCCATGAGCCGCAAGACGAGTGGACGGCCGCCATCGGGCGGCGCCGCGGCCGAGCCGGAAGCCGCCTCGCCCCGCCCGCGTCGCCGGCGCGCCTTGCGGCCGGACGAGCAGGCGCTGTGGGAGCACGTGGCGCGCTCCGTCAACCCGCTGCGGCCGACAATGCCCGTGATGGTGCCCGAAGCGCTTCCAGCGCCGGCGGTGCCGGAACCCGAGCCCGCCCCCTCCCCGGTTCGAAAATCCGCCTCGGCTCCCGCCTACCGCCCGACCCCGCCCGCGCCCCCGCCGCTCACCCCCCTGGCCCCGCTGGAGCCGAAATTGCGGCGACGTCTGGGACGCGGCGCGGAGGTCGACGCCCGGCTCGATCTGCACGGCCTCACCCAGGCGGCGGCGCATGGCCGGCTGATCAGCTTCCTGCGCGGGGCGCAGCTCTCCGGTCATGCGCTGGTGCTGGTGATTACCGGCAAGGGCGATGGCGTGCATGTTCTCGCGGGCGAGGGCGGGCGGGGTGTGCTGCGCCGTCTCGTGCCGCAATGGCTGGCGGCGCCGGAACTGCGCGGCATCGTGCTCGGCTTCGAGACGGCGGCCCGCGGCCATGGCGGGGAGGGCGCGCTCTATGTGCGCGTGCGGCGGGGGCGGGAGGGGCGGCGATGACTCCCTTCGGCCGCCGGATGCGGGAAATGCGCGCCGAGCGCGGCGTGACCCTGTCGCAGATGGCGGAAGCGATCGGCGTGTCCGCCGCTTATCTTTCCGCCCTCGAACATGGCAAGCGCGGCCAGCCGACCTTCATGATGCTCCAGCGCATCATGGCCTATTTCAACGTTATCTGGGACGAGGCGGAGGCGCTGCGCCTGCTGGCGGAGATCTCCGATCCCCGCGTTGTGGTCGACACGTCCGGCCTGTCGCCGGAGGCGACGGAACTCGCCAATCTGCTGGCGCGCGAGATCGCCACCCTGCCGCCCGAGGCGGTGGCGGAACTGCTCGGCCGCCTGAAGATCCTCAGCCGGCCGGGCTGATCATGGCCGGTTTCACGTGAAACGGCCGGAAGGCCCACCGCCGTTCCGCAGCCGAATCGATAACTTCATCACAGAATGAAACGGCTGAGATCGGCATTGCCGGCGAGGTCGGCGACGCGCGCCCGCACGTAAGCGCCATCGACCGTCACGGCTTCCCCGGCCTTGTCCGGGGCGTTGAAGGACAGTTCGTCCAGCACCCTCTCGATCACGGTCTGGAGCCGGCGCGCGCCGATGTTCTCCACGGTGGAGTTCACCTGCACGGCGACATCGGCGATCGCTTCCACCGCGTCCTCGGTGATGGTGAGCGTGACGCCCTCCGTGCCCATCAACGCCACCGACTGCTTGACGAGGCTCGCCTCGGTCTCGGTGAGGATGCGCTTGAAATCCTCGCGGCTCAGCGCCTCCAGCTCGACCCGGATCGGCAGGCGGCCCTGCAATTCCGGCAGCAGGTCGGAGGGCTTCGAGACGTGGAAGGCGCCGGAGGCGATGAACAGGATGTGGTCGGTCTTCACCGAGCCGTGCTTGGTGGAGACGGTTGTGCCCTCGATTAGCGGCAGCAGGTCGCGCTGCACGCCCTCGCGGGAGACATCCGCTCCGCCGCGGCGTTCGGAGCCGGCGATCTTGTCGATCTCGTCGAGGAAGACGATGCCGTTCTCCTCGACGGTACGGATCGCTTCCTGCACGATGGCGTCCTGATCGATCAGCTTGTCGGCTTCTTCCGACAGCAGCAGCGGATGGGCATCGCGCACCGTGACCCGGCGCGGCTTGGAGCGCCCGCCAAAGGCCTTGCCGAGCATGTCGCCGATCGAGATGGCGCCCATCTGGGCACCCGGCATGCCGGGGATCTCGAACATCGGCATGCCCTGGCCGCCCCCCGAGGCGATCTCGATCTCGATCTCCTTGTCGTCCATCAGCCCGTCGCGCAGCTTCTTGCGGAAACTCTCGCGCGTGCCTGGTGACGCGGTGGCGCCAACCAACGCATCGAGCACACGCTCTTCGGCGGCGAGATGCGCTTTGGCCTCAACCCCTTTGCGACGAACCTCCCGGACGAGGCCGATCCCGACCTCGACGAGGTCACGCACGATCTGCTCCACATCGCGGCCGACATAGCCGACCTCGGTGAACTTGGTCGCCTCGACCTTGATGAAGGGGGCCCCGGCGAGCTTGGCGAGGCGACGGGAAATCTCCGTCTTGCCGACGCCCGTCGGCCCGATCATCAGGATGTTCTTCGGCATCACCTCCTCGCGAAGGTGGCCCTCCAGCTGCTGGCGGCGCCAGCGGTTGCGCAGGGCGATGGCGACGGCGCGTTTCGCCTGGTGCTGCCCGACAATGTAGCGGTCAAGTTCGGAGACGATTTCACGGGGCGAGAAAGTGGTCATGAACGTCCGGTCGTGTGAGGGATCGCGCGTGAAGGGGTTTGGCGGCCTAACCGATGGTTTCCACCACCAGATTGCCGTTGGTGTAGATGCAGATATCGGCCGCAATGCCGAGGCTCTTGCGCACGATGGCCTCCGGATCCTGCCCGCTATCGGCCAGCGCCCGCGCCGCGGCGAGCGCGAAACCGCCTCCCGATCCGATGGCGGCGATGCCGTTCTCCGGCTCCAGCACATCGCCGGTGCCGGTGAGCACCAGCGTGATGTTGGCGTCGGCGACGATCATCATCGCCTCCAGCCGGCGCAGATAGCGGTCGGTGCGCCAGTCCTTGGCGAGTTCGACGGCGGCGCGCTGCAATTGACCGGGGTATTGCTCCAGCTTGGCCTCCAGCCGCTCGAACAGCGTGAACGCATCGGCGGTGGCTCCGGCGAAACCGCCGATGACATCGCCCTTGCCCAGCCGGCGCACCTTACGGGCATTCGACTTCATGACCGTATTGCCGAGCGTCACCTGCCCGTCGCCGCCCACGGCGACGCGCCCTCCCGCGCGAACGGAGACGATGGTGGTGCCGTAGATCGTGTCGGGAGAATGGGTGGTCATTGAGGGCTCCGCTCGAGAGCCCTTACTTAGTCACCCCCCAACGGATCGCAACAACCGGGATGTCGCGACGTCCTACGCCATGCGTGCCTTGAGCGCGGGAAACAGCCCCGAGAGGATGAGCAGCCCCGCCAGCGCCAGGAAGGCGTCGGCCGGCAGAAGGCTGAGCAGGCCGGTCATCAGGCCCGCCAGGAACACCGAGAGCGCCACGCCCGCATTGGCCACCCCGAGTGCCCAGCCGCGCTCGCTTTCGTCCACCGCCGACGAGATCGCCGCCATCAGCGTGATGTAGGCGATGATGTTTCCCATCGCAGCGGTGAAGGCGAGCATCACCTGCGCCCAGGCGGGAAGCGGCAGGGCGGCGGCGGCGACCAGTAGGCCGCAGCCGGCGAGGCCGAGCAGCGCGACCGGCCGGTCGCTGCCGAGCGCCGCCCGCAGCGGCGCGAACAGTTTGGCCGAGGTCAGCGCCGCCCCGAGCCCGATGGCCGCCGAGAACAGGCCGAGGTCGAAGGTGGAGAAGGCGTAGGAACGCTGCATCTCGATGAGGATGAAGGTGTAGTAGATGAGGTAGCCGAACTGGAACAGCAGGAAGGCGGCACCCGGCGCGATGACCGCCGGCCGCTCCGCGATGCGCGCCAGCAGGCGAAAGGGTTGCTTCCAATCCAGCTTGAGCGGCCGCCGGGCCTCGTCCGCCGCGAAATGGGCGCTCCGCAGCAAGACCAGCGTGAGGAGGCAGAGGGCCAGCGCGAGCATCAGCGGCAGGCGGAAGCTCCAATGGCCGAGAATGCCGCCGAGAGCCGGGCCGGCGACCATGCCCAGCGTGCTCACCAGCACCACCTGCGCCATAGCCGCGCTGCGCTGATCTCCCGGCGCGGCATCGACGACCGAAGCCTGCGCGATCGGCGCGGTGCCGGCCATCAGCCCGCTTCCCAGTCGACCGAAGAAGAACAGCCAGAGATGCCCGGTCTCCAGAGCGGCCCACATCAGCCCGTAGCCGATGGCGAGGCCGCTCATGCAGATCATCAGCGTGCGACGTCGTCCCAGCGCGTCGGACAGATCGCCGAGCAGGGAAGCGCCGAAGAACATCCCGACCGGGAAGAGCGCGAAAGCCAGCGACAGCAGAAGGTCGCGCATCGGTTCCGGATAGGCCTGCGCCACCCAGCCGCTGCCGAACAGCGCCACGATCAGCGGATACATCAGCCCGAAGGAGAAGATGTCGATAAACACCGCCAGGAAGAGCGGCGCGCGGGCACGCAATGCGTCGACGTCCATAGTGAGACCTGATTGATCGGGACGATGTTCGGACGGCGGTGACAGTGTCGGAAAGCCCGCGCGCGTGCCAGACCTGCGGCGCAATTTACCCTGCCGCGACGGGGCGATATGGCGCCGCGCCGCCAATGCTGCTACGACGCCCGCTCTTTCGCGGAGTTCGTCCATGCGCACAGCATCCGTGGCTCGTGCCACCAAGGAAACGCAGATCCGTCTTGCCGTCGATCTCGACGGCACCGGCAAGGCGTCCATCGCCACCGGCGTTGGCTTCTTCGACCATATGCTGGACCTGCTGGCGCGCCATTCCCGCATCGACATGGAAATCGAGGCGACGGGCGACCTCCACATCGACTTCCACCACACGGTCGAGGATGTCGGCATCGCGCTCGGCCAGGCGGTGCGTCAGGCGCTCGGCGACATGCGCGGCATCACCCGCTATGCCAGCCTGCATCTGCCGATGGACGAGACGTTGACCCGCGTGGCGCTCGACATTTCCGGCCGTCCTTTCCTGGTTTTCCGGACCGAATTCACGGTCGCCAAGATCGGTGAGTTCGACACCGAGCTGGTGCGCGAGTTCTTCCAGGCCTTCGCCGTCAATGCGGGACTGACCCTGCATGTGGAGACACTTTACGGGACCAACGCCCACCATATCGCCGAGAGCTGTTTCAAAGGGTTGGCGCGCGCCTTGCGCGCCGCGGTGGCGATAGACCCGGCGGCGGCGGGGGAGATCCCCTCGACCAAGGGCAGCCTCGGAGGCTGAGCATGGCGGTCTGGACGGTCTTCGAGCCGGAAGAGATGGACGACGCCCGCTCCGGCGATTGGGCGGAAGCGGTGGTATTCGTGCCCGAGCGGTTCACCTGGAGTGCGCTGCTGTTTGCCCCGCTGGTGCTGCTCCGGTACCGGCTCTGGCTCGCGCTGATCGTCTATGGCGCCGCGCAGGCGGCCCTTGCGGCGGCGATGCACGCGTTCGATATCGATGACGGCCTCGTGCTGCTGCTGATCACCAACGCGGCCGTCGCGGTGTTTCTGCCGGGCCTGCGGCGGGCGAAGCTGTCCCGCGCCGGCTATGATGAGGCGGGCGCGGTGGTCGCGACCCGTCTCGAAGCTGCCGAGCAGCGCTATTTCGCCGCGCGCACGGGCGGCGCCTCCTCGGCCCCCCGCACCTCCATGCCGCGCCGGATGGACCCGCCGGCGCGGGCCGGCCAGGGGCCCATTCTCGGACTTTTCCCGGAGGCCAGCCGTTGATGCCCCCCGCACCCGTCGCCCTGATCGATTACGGTTCGGGAAACCTGCACTCCGCCGCCAAGGCGCTGGAGCGTGCGGCGCGCGAGAGCGGCGTCAACGCGACGGTGCTGGTAACGGCCGACCCGGATGTGATCCGCAACGCGGACCGCATCGTGCTGCCGGGCGTCGGCGCCTATGCCGACTGCCGGCGCGGGCTCGACGCGGTGCCGGGTCTCGTCGAGGCGCTGACCGAGGCGGTCATCGGCAAGGCGCGGCCCTTTCTCGGCATCTGCGTCGGCCTCCAGCTGATGGCCTCGCGCGGTCATGAGCACGGGGTGACGCAGGGGCTCGGCTGGATCGAGGGCGATGTGGTGAAGATCACCCCCGCCGACCCGGCGCTGAAGATTCCGCATATGGGCTGGAACTCGCTCGAACTCGCGCGTCCCCATCCCGTCCTCGCGGGCATTCCCACAGGCCCGGCCGGGCTTGACGCCTATTTCGTCCATTCCTACCACCTCAACGTGGCACGGCCGGACGATCTCATCGCCACCAGCGATTATGCCGGCAAGATCACCGCCGTGGTCGGCCGCGACAACATCGCCGGCACGCAGTTTCATCCCGAGAAGAGCCAGCGCCTCGGCCTCGCCCTTCTCGCCAATTTCCTGACGTGGACGCCGTGATCCTCTTTCCCGCCATCGATCTCAAGGACGGTAAATGCGTGCGCCTGCAGCAGGGCGACATGGCGCGCGCCACCGTTTTCAACCACGACCCCGCCCAGCAGGCCGCCCAGTTCGAGGAGCAGGGCTTCCGCTATCTGCACATCGTCGATCTCGACGGCGCCTTCGCCGGCAAGGCGGTGAACGCGCAGGCCGTGGACCGCATCCTCGAAACCATTGCGATGCCGGTGCAGCTCGGCGGCGGCATTCGCGATCTCGCGGCGGTGGAGGGCTGGCTCTCCAAGGGGATCACCCGCGTCATCCTCGGCACCGCCGCCGTGCGCGATCCGGCCTTCGTGAAGGAGGCCGCGCGTCTCCATCCCGGCCGCGTCGCCGTCGGCCTCGACGCCAAGGATGGGCGCGTGGCGGTGGAAGGCTGGGCCGAGACCTCGGACCTCACCGCGCTGGACCTCGCCCGACGCTTCGAGGATGCCGGCGTCGCCGCCATCATCTACACGGACATCGCCCGCGACGGGCTGCTGAAGGGCCTGAACCTCGAGGCCACCATCGCGCTGGCCGAGGCTATCTCCATCCCGGTCATCGCCTCGGGCGGCCTCGCCTCGCTGGACGACGTGAAGGCCTTGCTGGAGCCACGGGCGCACAAGCTCGAAGGCGCCATCACCGGCCGCGCCCTCTATGATGGCCGTCTCGACCCGCGCGCCGCCCTCGCGCTGGTGGCGGGGTTGCCGGCATGAGCGATGACAAGGCCAAGGGGGACTCCATGCTCAAAGTTCGCGTCATCCCCTGCCTCGACGTGAAGGACGGGCGCGTCGTCAAGGGCGTGAAGTTCGTCGATCTGCGCGATGCCGGCGATCCGGTCGAGGCCGCCAAGGCTTACGACGCGGCCGGCGCGGACGAGCTCTGCTTTCTGGACATCACCGCCAGCGTCGAGGCGCGCAGCACGCTGATCGATGTGGTGAGCCGCACCGCCGAGCAGTGCTTCATGCCGCTCACGGTCGGGGGCGGCGTGCGCACGGTGGAGGACATCCGCGCGCTGCTCAACGCCGGCGCCGACAAGGTGTCCATCAACACCGCCGCGGTGAACCGCCGCGACTTCGTGCGCGAGGCGGCGGAGAAGTTCGGCGAACAGTGCATCGTCGTCGCGATCGACGCCAAGAAGGTCTCCACCGAGGGCGAGCCCGACCGGTGGGAGATCTTCACCCATGGCGGGCGCAACCGCACGGGCATCGACGCGGTCGACTATGCGCGGGAAGTCGTCGCCCTCGGCGCGGGCGAAATCCTGCTCACCTCGATGGATCGCGACGGCACCGGCGAGGGCTTCGACCTGAAACTCACCCGCGCCATCTCGGACGCCGTGCCGGTGCCTGTCATCGCCTCGGGAGGTGTCGGCACGCTTGATCATCTGGTTGACGGCATTCGGGACGGGGGGGCCTCCGCCGTGCTCGCCGCTTCCATCTTCCATTTCGGGACCTTCACCATCGGTGCCGCAAAACAGCGCCTGGCGCAGGCCGGCCTTCCCGTCCGCGATGCCGGCGTCGCCTGAGGTTCAGCCATGGCCGACACTCCCTCGCGCGTGAGTCTCGAAGACCTCGCCGCCATCGTCGCCCGACGGGCATCCGCGTCGTCGGAAAGCTCCTACACGCGCACCCTGCTCGCCAGGGGCGTCGCCAAATGCGCGCAGAAGCTCGGCGAGGAAGCGGTCGAGACCGCCTTGGCCGCCGTCGGCGACGATACCAAAGCCGTCGTTTCGGAAGCCGCGGATCTTCTCTATCATCTGGTGGTTTTGTTGCAGGCGCGCGGCGTGCCGCTGGATGACGTTTATGCGGAACTGGGTCGCCGGACCGGTCAGTCCGGGCTGGAGGAAAAGGCCTCCCGCCCCAAGGGCTGACGGCATCCTTGGGGCTGACGGCATCATTCCCGCCGCGCCAGGGGCACCCATCGCCACACGCCGACGCCATATCGCGGCGCCGCGCGGTCTGGTATATGGTCTACCAACGCCCGGCGGCGGAAAAGTCCGGGTGAGCGACCGGGAAACGCGCCGATGGACATGAAGCTCGACGAAGGGGGCCTATCCCCCTTCCGCAATTTTTCGCGCGCCGAGTGGGCGGCGCTGCGAGCCGATACGCCGCAGCCCCTGAAGCCCGAAGAAATCGCCCGGCTGCAGGGCCTCAACGACCGGCTGTCGATGGCCGAGATCGAGGAAATCTATCTGCCGCTCTCCCGGCTCCTGTCCATGTATGTGGGGGCCGCGCAGAAGCTTTTTCGCGCCATGCAGAAGTTTCTGGGGCCCGAAGAGAACGGCAAGATGCCCTACATCATCGGCGTTGCCGGCTCGGTCGCCGTCGGCAAGTCGACCACGGCGCGCGTGCTGCAGGCGTTGCTGGCGCGCTGGCCGAACACGCCGAAGGTCGCGCTCGTGACCACAGACGGTTTCCTGCTGCCCAATGCCGTCCTTCAGGAAGAAGGGCTCATGGGGCGCAAGGGTTTCCCCGAAAGCTACGACCTGCCGGCGCTCCTGCACTTTCTTTCCGACATCAAGGCCGGGCGCCGCCCGGTGCGCGCGCCGGTCTACAGCCATTTTCATTACGACGTGCAGCCCAATGAGACGGTCGAGGTCGATCAGCCCGACATTCTCATCGTGGAAGGGCTCAACGTGCTGCAAACCAGCCGCCCGCCCAAGGACGGCAAGGGCATTCCCTTCGTTTCCGACTTCTTCGATTTCAAGATCTATATCGACGCGGACGAGACGATCCTCGAACGCTGGTACGTCCAGCGCTTCATGCGTCTGCGCGAGACCGCCTTTCGCGACCCGGCCGCCTATTTCCACCGCTATGCCGGCATTTCGGATGCCGAGGCGGATGCCACGGCGCGCGGCATCTGGCGCACCATCAATCTGGTGAACCTGCGCGACAACATCCTGCCGACCCGCCAGCGCGCCGACCTCATCCTGCGCAAGGGCGGCGACCACGAGGTCGAGGCCGTCGCCCTCAGGAAGCTCTAGCGTGGCGTCGCCGGTGGAAATCGCAGCCGGCTGCCTGTGGTGGCCGGCCTGGCTGGACAGGGCGGGGCAGGAGAGTCTCGCGGAGGAACTGCGCGAGGTTCTGGTCCGCGCGCCGCTGTTCACCCCGCGCATGCCGCGCACGGGCACGCCCTTTTCCGTGCGCATGTCCAATTGCGGGCCGCTCGGCTGGGTGTCGGACGCGAGCGGCTATCGCTACCAGCCGACGCACCCGGAAACCGGCGAGCCCTGGCCCGCCATGCCCGCCATCCTTTCCCGCGCCTGGAACGAGCTTGCCGGGACGCCGGTCCCGCCGGAAGCCTGTCTCATCAACTGGTACGCGCCGGGCGCCCGCATGGGGCTGCATCAGGACCGCGACGAGCAGGAGTTCGGCGTGCCCGTCCTGTCCTTGTCCCTGGGCGACACGGCGGTGTTCCGCATCGGCGGCGCGGCGCGCAAGGATCCCACGCGGTCGATCCGCCTTCAGTCGGGGGATGCCCTGCTCCTCTCCGGCCCAAGCCGGCTCGCCTTCCACGGCATCGACCGTATTCTTCCCGAAAGCTCCACCTTGTTGAAGCAGCCCGGACGGATCAATCTGACGTTACGGCGGGTGAATCCGGCCGATGGGGGCGGATTTCCGCCGTCTTGAGGGTGGACCCGAGAGGCGAGCGGCGTCATGTCTCAGTCGACACCGCGCCGTGGCAGCGCCTTTTCCGCCGCCGCAGCCCCACAGCGTTAAGGATAGCGAATGCGCCGCCAGCTCTGCGCCCTTGCCGGAAGCCTCCTGCTTCTTCTTGCCCCCGTCGCGGCCATGGCTCAGGCCGTGTTCCCTAATCAGGGGTCGATCGGCATCGTCCCGCCGGCCGGCATGGTGGAGATTCCGGGAGTCGCCGGCTTCGAGGATCGCGAAGCGAAGGCCGCGATCCTCATGCTGGAGATGCCGGTCGCCGCCTATGCCGACATCACCCGGACGTTCGAGCCGGACGCCCTGCAGAGCAAGGGCGTGACCGTCGAGCAGCGGCGCGACATCGAACTCGCCGGCGGCGAGAAGGGCATCCTGCTCACGGGCTACCAGAGCGTCGGCACCATCGCGCTCAAGAAGTGGATCCTGCTGGTCGGGGCCAAGGACGTCACCGCCATGGTCACGGTGCAGTTCCCCGAGGCGGCGTCGGCCCGTTATTCCGACGCGACGGTCGAGGCCGCGCTGCGCAGCATCGTGTTCCGCGCGCCCCCCACCCAGGAGGAATTGCTCGCGCGGCTGCCTTTCACCCTCGGCGATTTGCAGGGTTTTCGGGTGCTGAAGGTTCTCGGGGGCACCGCCGTCCTGCTGGCCAAGGGCGAGGGGCCGGCCGGGACGGCGAGCAAGGCGGTCGATGTGGCCGACCAGCCCTTCTTCATCATTTCCGCCGCGCGCGGCGAGGTGCGTGAGGACGATCGGGAAAGCCTCGCCAAGCGGGCCATCGCGTCCGTGCCGGGCGTGAAGGAACTGCGCGTGGAGCGCGGCGGCCCGCTGCGTATCGGCGGCCAGCCGGGCTTCGAACTGATGGGCAAGGCTTTCGACCAGCAGTCCGGCAAGCCGGTAAAGGTCGCGCAATGGCTGCGCTTCGGCCGCGCCGGTTATCTGCGCATGGTCGGGGTCGCGCCGGAGGACCAGTTCGGCGCCGAGTTCGACGCCATGCGCGCTTTGCGCGACGGCATCGAACTGCGCTGAGGCAAGAGCTCTCGCTGAGGCAAAAGCTTGAGCCTTCGGCCGGGGCCGGAGGTCAGGTGTCGCCGGAGGTCATGCGTCGGCGGCCGGAGCGTCCGTCGGGGCGGCTTTCGGGCCGCCCTTGGAAACGCCGACCATGGCCGGGCGCAGCACGCGCCCGCCGATCGCGTAACCGGGCTGCACCACCTGAACCACGGTGCCGGAGGGAACATCCGGGTTCGGCACCTCGAACATGGCCTGATGCAGATTGGGGTCGAATTTCGCCCCCTCCGCCTCGATGCGGGCGACGCCGTGCTTGGTGAGGGCATGGTTCAGCGCGCGGGAGGTCAGTTCGATGCCGTCCAGCAGCGTCTTCAGCGTGCCGTCCGCCTGCGCGCGCGCCCCGGCGTCGATCGCCCCCAGGGCCCGCTCGAAATCGTCGGCGACGTTCAGCAGGTCGCGGGCAAAGCCGGTGATGCCGTAAACCTTGGCGTCGGCCACCTCGCGCTCGGCGCGGCGGCGCACATTGTCGGCCTCGGCGAAGGCGCGCAGGAACTTGTCCTTCAGGCTCGCAACCTCCGCCTCAAGGCGCTCCTTGTCGGCGGCGAGCTGGGCGGTGATGTCCTCCGGCGCACCCGGCGCGTCGCTCGCCTCGGGAGGAACGCTCGCCAGGGTCTCGGGCTGTTCCGCCGGATTGCGGGTGTCTTCGCTCATCGGTACCTCGTCGGAAATGTCGGGCGGGCGCCGGGAAGCGCCGTCGCCGCCCGCCATATCGGGTTCCGGGGCGGAAAAATCAAGCCGCGTCAAACCCCGAACGGCTGAGCACGCGGCCCACCACGCGGGCGGTGAAGTCCACCATCGGCACGATGCGGGCATAGTTCAACCGCGTCGGACCGATCACGCCGAGGACGCCGAGCACGCGTCCCTGCCCGTCGCGATAGGGCGCGACGATGGTGGAGGAGCCGGACAGGGAGAACAGCTTGTTCTCCGAGCCGATGAAGATGCGCAGGCCCTGCGCTTCCTCCGCCCGGCCGAGCAGGTCCACCAC
>JAEZMI010000155.1 GCA_023414975.1 Pseudomonadota bacterium
CGGCATACTGGACCAGTTGATCCGGGCGACCGACAGGTTTGCGGGGAAGGTGTCGTGACTGTGAGTGCTCCAACGAGCGCGGCCTCTGCGGTGAGACCCATGACCAGACAACGCCTCTACCTCTACGACACGACGCTGCGCGACGGCCAGCAGACGCCGGGCATCGACTTTTCGGTCGAGGACAAGATCGCCATCGCCAGGATGCTCGACGAGTTCGGGCTGGACTATGTCGAGGGCGGCTATCCCGGCGCCAACCCGACCGACACGGCGTTCTTTGCCGAACGGCGCACGCGCGCCGCGAAGTTCGTCGCCTTCGGCATGACCAAGCGCGCCGGCGTCTCGGCGTCGAACGATCCGGGCATCGCCGCGCTGCTGCAGGCGAGGTCGGATGCCATCTGCTACGTCGCCAAGAGCTGGGACTACCACGTGCGCGTGGCGCTCGGCTGCACCAACGAGGAAAACCTCGACTGCATCCGCGCCTCGGTCGAGGCTGCGGTCGTCGCCGGCAAGGAGGCGATGGTCGACTGCGAGCATTTCTTCGACGGCTTCAAGGCAAATCCCGGCTATGCGCTCGCCTGCGCGAGGACGGCCTACGAGGCTGGCGCGCGCTGGGTGGTTCTCTGCGACACCAATGGCGGCACGCAGCCCTCCGAGGTCGCCGACGTCGTGGCGGCGGTGATCGCGGCAGGCATCCCAGGCCAACACCTCGGCATCCATGCGCATGACGATACCGGACAGGCAGTCGCCAACTCGCTCGCCGCGGTCGCGGCGGGCGTCCGCCAGATCCAGGGCACGCTGAACGGCATCGGCGAGCGCTGCGGCAACGCCAACCTCGTCTCGATCATACCCACGCTGCTGCTGAAGCCGGTCTTCGCGGACAAGTTCGAAACGGGCATCTCGGCGGAAGCGCTCGGCGGCATATCGCGGCTTTCGCGCGCCTTCGACGAGCTCCTGAACCGCGCGCCGGAACCGCAGGCGCCCTATGTCGGCCAGTCGGCCTTCGCCACCAAGGCGGGCATCCACGCCTCCGCGCTCGCCAAGGAGCCGGCGACCTACGAGCACGTGCCGCCCGAAACGGTCGGCAACCGCCGCCGCATCATGGTGTCCGACCAGGGCGGCAAGGCGAACTTCGTCAGCGAGCTGAAGCGCCGCGGCATCGACGTGCCGGCGGACGGAAGCCGGCTCGACACGCTGATCGCGATCGTCAAGGAGCGCGAGGCCCAGGGCTATGCCTATGAAGGAGCCGACGCGAGCTTCGAACTGCTGGCGCGCCGCACGCTGCACACGGTTCCGGAGTTCTTCCGCGTCGATTCCTTCCGTTGCATGGTCGAGCGGCGCTTCGACGCGCTCGGCAAGCTGAAGACCGTTTCGGAAGCGATCGTGAAGGTCGAGATCGACGGCGAGGAGCGCATGTCGGTCGCCGAGGGGCACGGTCCCGTCAACGCGCTCGACCTTGCGCTGCGCAAGGATCTCGGCAAGTTCCAGGGCGAGATAGAGGACCTCGAACTGGTCGACTACAAGGTGCGAATCCTGAACGGCGGCACCGAGGCGATCACCAGGGTGCTGATCGAATCCCGCGACCAGTCCGGCGTCCGCTGGTGGACTGTCGGCGTCTCCGACAACATCATCGACGCGTCGTTCCAGGCACTGATGGACTCGATCGTCTACAAGCTTATGAAGAACCGCGAGATGGCCGGGCTTGTGGCGGCGGAGTAGGGGATTGCGCCTTGAATCCGACTGATCCATCAGCCGGAAGCCATTGATCCATCAGAAGTTTGAGATGGTCACACGCCGCCCGCCGCACCATATCGACGCGATGAGCGTCGAAACCGCACCTGATACCGCGTCTTTGAAGAACGAGGCCGAGGACTTCGCGCGCCGCGGCTTCCTGTTCGCGCTCTCGGCCTACCTGCTCTGGGGCGTGCTGCCGCTGTTCCTCAAGCTTGTCGGCCACATCCCGGCGGTCGAGGTCGTCGCGCATCGCATCCTGTGGTCGCTGCCGATAGCAGGCGTGGTGCTGCTCGCGCTTGGACGCACCAGCGATGTCAGGGCGGCCCTGCGCTCGCCGCGCACGATGGCGATGGCCGCGCTCACCGCCTGCCTCATCACCCTCAACTGGGGCGTCTATGTGTGGGCGATCGCCGCCGACCGGGCTGTCGAGACTGCGCTCGGCTACTACATCAATCCGCTGATGGCGATCGCGATGGGGGCTGCATTCCTCGGCGAGAAGCTCTCCCGCGCACAGATTGTGGCGGTGGGGCTGGCGGTGGTCGCCGTCGCAGTCCTGACGCTCGAGGCGGGCGGTCTGCCCTGGGTTTCGCTGGCGCTGGCCGTCTCCTTCGCCCTCTATGGCTTCCTGCGCAAGACGCTGCCGATCGGACCGAGCCAGGGCTTCTTCCTGGAAGTGTTGATGCTGAGCGTGCCGTCGCTCGCCTATGTCTTCTGGCTCCATGCGAAGGGGGAAGGGCATTTCGTCTTCGCACGACCGGACGACATGCTGCTTCTCTTGCTTTGCGGGCCGGCCACGGCGGTGCCCCTGATGCTCTACGGCTTCGGGGCAAAGCTGATGCGGTTCTCGACCCTCGGCCTGATGCAGTATCTCACCCCGACCATGGTGTTCCTGATCGCGGTCTTCGTCTTCCGCGAGCCGCTCGGCATCGGTACCATGGCTGCCTTCGCGCTGATC
>JAEZMI010000212.1 GCA_023414975.1 Pseudomonadota bacterium
AACAGTTCGCGGCCTCCACCAGCCGCCACCCGATGCGGGTGAAGGTCAAGCTCGGGGCGACGCGTGACGGGCGGCTGACCGCGATCCAGCTCGACATGCTGCTGAACACCGGAGCCTATGGCAATCACGCGGTCGGCGTGCTGTTCCACGGCGCGGGCGAATGCGTCGACCTGTATCGCTGCCCGAACAAAAAGGTGGAGGGACGCAGCGTCTACACCAACAGCCTTCCGAGCGGGGCCTTTCGCGGCTATGGGCTGAGCCAGACCATCTTCGCGGTGGAATCCGCGCTCGACGAACTGGCGGCGACGCTCGGTATCGACCCGTTCACCTTGCGGCGGCTCAACGTCATCACCCCCGACGATCACGCCGGGCACGACGATGTGGAACTGGGCAGCTACGGGCTCGACCAGTGCCTCGCCTTCGTCGAACGGGAACTGAGCGCCCCGGCGGCCGCGCCCGGACCGGACTGGGCGGTGGGGCGCGGCATGGCGGCGGCGATGATCGACACCATTCCCCCGCGCGGCCATGTCGGCGAGACCCGGCTGCGGCTGACCGCCGAGGGCCGCTACGAGCTGGCGACCGGCACGGCCGAGTTCGGCAACGGCACGACCACCGTCCACGCGCAGATCGCCGCCGGGGCGCTGAATGCCACCATCGGCCTGATCACCATCCGCCAGTCGGACACCGACCATGTGACCCATGACACCGGCGCCTATGGCTCGACCGGCACGGTGGTGGCGGGCGCGGCCACCCAGCGCGCGGCCGAGGCGCTGGCCCGGATGATCCTCGCGGCGGCGGGCGCCCGGCTCGGCGTGCCGGCGCCGCTCTGCCGGATCGCCGGGGACGTCGTGATCGCCGGCGACACGCGCCTGCCGCTTGCCGAGCTGGCGCCGCTGGAGGCCGTGGGCACGGCCAGCGGCACGCCGCGCTCGGTGGCCTTCAACGTGCAGGGCTTCGCCGTCGCGGTGAACCGGCGCAGCGGCGAAATCCGCATCCTGCGCTCGGTGCATGGCGCCGATGCCGGCACCGTCATCAACCCGATGCAGTGCCGCGGGCAGGTAGAGGGCGGCGTCGCGCAGGCGATCGGCGCCGCG
This sequence comes from Pseudomonadota bacterium, assembly GCA_023414975.1. GTDB lineage: Bacteria > Pseudomonadota > Alphaproteobacteria > Rhizobiales > Xanthobacteraceae > Ancylobacter. Next base: position 1,095 of record JAEZMI010000212.1, read on the forward strand.
CTCTATGAGGAATTGCGCATGGACGGGCAGGGCGCGGTGAGCAACCCGAGTTTTCGCGGCTACCATATTCCGGCCTTCGCCGACGTGCCGGTGACGCAGGTTTTCTTCGCCGACACGCATGACCGCATCGGCCCGCTCGGCGCCAAATCGATGAGCGAGAGCCCGTTCAACCCGGTGGCGCCGGCGCTGGCGAACGCGATCTTCGACGCCACCGGCGTGCGGCTGCGCGAAACGCCCTTCACCGCCGACCGGCTCTACGCATTCCTGATCGCGCAGGTGCCGGCATGAGCGCGCTCACCGCCCTGCGCGGTCCGGCCGCGACGCTGACGGACAACCCCTTCGAGCAGCCCTCGCGCGCCTGTCTCGCCTATCACGAGGACGCGCTCGTGCTGATCGGGGACGGTGCGATCCGCGCCTTCGGCCCCTATGCGGAGCTCGCGCCGACGCTGCCGGCGGGGCTGGAGCCGGTGCATTACCCGCGCCACCTCATCGTGCCCGGATTCATCGACGCGCATGTGCACTACCCGCAGCTCCAGATGATCGGGGCCTATGGCGCGCAGCTTCTGGACTGGCTGACCACCTACACCTTCCCGGCCGAGCAGAGCTTCGCCGATGCCGCCCACGCCGCGCGGGTGGCCCGGCTGTTCCTGCGCGAATTGCTGCGGGCGGGCACCACGACAGCGATGGTGTACTGCACCGTGCATCCGCAATCGGTCGAGGCGTTCTTCGCCGAATCCGAGCGTTTCAACACCCGCATGATCGCCGGCAAGGTGCTGATGGACCGCAACGCCCCGGCGGCGCTGCTCGACACCGCCCAGAGCGGCTATGACGAAAGCCTCGCCCTGATCGAGCGCTGGCATGGGCGCGGGCGGCAGCTTTACTGCGTCACGCCGCGCTTCGCGCCCACCTCGACCGAGGCGCAGCTCGACGCCGCCGGCGCGCTGCTGGCGACGCGCGACGGCCTCTTCCTGCAGACGCATCTGTGCGAGAATGCCGCCGAGGTCGCCTGGGTGCGCGAGCTGTTCCCGGCGCGGCAGAGCTATCTCGACGTCTACGCCCATGCCGGGCTGGTGGGCCCGCGCGCCATGTTCGGCCATGCCGTCCATATGCATGAAAGCGATTTCTGCACCTGCCATCAGAGCGGGGCCGGGCTCGCCCATTGCCCGACCTCCAACCTGTTCCTGGGAAGCGGGCTGTTTCCGCTGTTCCAGGCCGTGGACCCGCGCCGGCCGGTGAAGGTGGGGCTCGGCACGGATGTCGGCGGCGGCACCAGCCTGTCGCAACTGCAGACGCTGAACGAGGCCTACAAGGTCGCGGCCCTGGCGGGCCACAAGCTGGACGCGGTGCAGGCCTTCTACCTCGCGACGCTGGGGGGCGCGCGGGCGCTGCATCTCGACCATCTCGTCGGGAGCATCGCCGCCGGACGCGAGGCGGATCTCTGCGTGCTCGACCCGCACGCGACGCCGCTGATGGACTTTCGCGCCGGCTATTGCGCCTCCATCGAGGAATTGCTGTTCATGCTGATGACGCTGGGCGATGACCGGGCGGTGCGGGCGACCTATGTGGCGGGGTGCTGCGTCTATGACCGCGCGCGGGCGGGCGATCCGTTCCGCTCACCGGGCGAGGGATGAGGAGACCATGCCGCACACCGTGACGCTGGACGCGCTGAACGCTCTCGATGAGGCCGGCTTCATCGCCGCTCTGGACGGCATTTTCGAGCACGCGCCCTGGGTGGCGGCCGGGGCCTTCGCGCGCCGGCCCTTCGCCACGGTGACGGCGCTGCACGCGGCGCTGATGCAGGCCGTGCTGGAGCGCCCGGAGGAGCAGCGCGTCGCCTTCGTCGCCGCTCACCCGGACCTTGCCGGCAAGGCGGCACGAGAAGGTGTTATTGCACCGGCTTCCGTCTCCGAACAGGCGGGGCTGGGGCTCGACCGGCTGCCGGACGCCGAATTCGAGCGGTTCGAGCGGCTGAACGCCGCCTATCGCGCCCGCTTCGGCTTTCCCTTCGTCATTTGCGTGCGGCGGCAGACGCGCGACGCCATCCTCGATGCCTTCGAGGCGCGGCTTGCCCATGAGCGGGCGCAGGAGCTCGCCACCGCGCTGGCGGAGATCGCCCACATCACGCGGCTGCGGCTGGTGGAGCGCGTGACCGGGGCGGGAGTGCCGAAGACCACCGGCCGGCTCTCCACCCATGTGCTCGACACCCACAAGGGCGCGCCGGCGGAAGGAGTGACGG
>JAEZMI010000266.1 GCA_023414975.1 Pseudomonadota bacterium
GAACTGGCGCACCCTGTGGCTCGTAGCGGAAATGCAGATGGCTCAGTTCGATCCGGCCAGTCAGGGTACCGGGATCGAGCTGCCGGGCATCCGATTCCGGCGGCGTCTCAAGAATGGGAGCGGCATAGGCATAGACCGGCTTCAGCGCGATGATCTGGATCGCCGCGCCCGCGAGCCCGACCATGCCGGAGAGCGCCTGCCCGAAGGCAGACAGGAAGCTGAGCACGACGCCCAGGGCGAGACCGTCCTCGACCAGATCGAAGAAATAGATCACCGCGAAGATCGCTGCCGTGGCGAGCAGCATGAAGGCCTGCCCGATCATGGTGGTGATGTTACCGATCTGATCGGCGGCGAAACGCTGGCCCAGGAAATCGCCATACGGCTCGGCCCAGCGCAGGAAGGCGCGGTTCTCCGCCGCGGTCAGCCTTAGCCGCGAAATGCCGGTAAGCAGCTGGAGCAGGAAGGAGGACGCGGCACCGGTGTCCTTCAGCACCGCCCGCTCGCGGCGCACCCGGAGGTGGCCCAGCACCAGCGTGGCGATGGCCAGAACGAGGATCAACCCCGTCGCCATGACGGCAAGCTTTGGCGCGTACCAGTACATCAGCGCCAGCGAGATCAACGCGAACAGAGCGTTGGTGAGCGAGGCGATGATCGTCCCGCTCACCGCCTGCTCAATGGCCTGGATAGCCATGGCACGCTGCGCGAGATCGCCGGCCGTGTGCCCCTTGAAGAAGGCCATGGGCAGGCAGAACAGCCGGTCAAGGACCGCCGCCTGAATTCGCGTGCCGGACCGCCCCTCGATGCGCACCGAGGCGATCTGGATGGCGTAGCGCAACAGCAGCATCACCGTCGCCGCCGCCCCGAGCACAATGCCGATCTCGATCAGCTTGCCGGTGTCATGGCCGGGAATGACCGTGTCGACCAAAAAGCCGGTCGCGATGGGAACACCGAGCCCGAGAATGCCGCCGATGATGCCGAGTACCAGCACCATCACCGCGTCGACGCGGCTCCAGCGGAAGGCCCCACCGCCGATGTCCAGGCCCTTGAGCGGCCGATCCGGGAAGGGCGCGTAGAAGCTGAAGCACTCGCCGGCCAGCCTTGCGGCCTCCGCCACACCCAGCCGGCGCGGCGGCGCCCCCGGCTCGACCAGCAAATAGCCTCGCCCATTGGAGGAGCGCGGAAGGATGGCGCGCGCTGGGCCGCCATCGGCTGGCAGCAGGACGAAAGGCGGTACATCGTCGCTCCACCAGTCGCCCTCCAGAGTTACCCGGCGGAGGCGCAGGCGGTTCTCGGCCGCGAGCTGGTCGATGGTGAGCCGCGTTGCGCCACCCGCCTCGCCGTCGGAACCGCCCGTCGTGAAGTCATGGCCGAGCGCCCGCGCCACGGCCGCGCAGGCTTGGACCAGGGCGGGAGCGCCCGCGCTGGTCCCCGGCGGAACGGGCGTCAAGGCCAGCGGCGCGGCCAGGCGGTCAAGGGCGCCTTGTTCGGCCGCGCTGTTGGCCGCGTCGCGGCGGCGCAAGCGGTTGAGATCATCGACGCGCAGGAGGCGCAGATTGAGCGGCAGTATTTCGCAGGCAGCGGCGTGGAGCGCGGCGAGGCCCCGCCAGCACGTTCCGGTCGCCAGCGCCTCGCATGTGCTCCCCCCGCACAGTTCCAGCCCCACGGGAAGCGACATCCAGCAGCTCTCATGCAGCGGCAGGCTCGTGCCGTCCGAAAGCGGCAGGATCTCGCTGTCGAGATAGAGCGGCTCGCATGTCCCGCAGGCAACCCAGACAACACCGTCGCTTGCGCTGAAGCGGGTCTGCGCGGCCATCACCGTGCTGGCGCCGGGAGAGAGGCGTAGCCCGACATGCGGGGCAGGCACGATCAGCCGGGCCATGGCGCGCGACATGCCCTCGACCCACACGTCAATGGCGCGTGCAAGCGCCGGCGCCCGCTCGGCATGATCGGCCAACGCTGACACCGTGTCGAGGCTGGCCACGAGCAGCCGGGTACCGACCGTCCCGACGGCCAGCAGGCCGACGGGCGGGAGCGCGTCCTGCCCGTTGAAGGCAAAGGCCATGTCGCCGGGCGCGAGGGTGAAGAGATGGCGCCGCAGCCCGTCGGGCTCGCCGGCCGTGTTAAGTTCTACCAGAAAGATATCGACGACGCCCTCCTCCACCAGAAGGCAGGTGGAGGAGTCGGCGAGCAGGATCGGCTCATGCCCGGCCACCTCGCGATCGAACGCACCGCCGGCGCGCAACGCGTCGGCAAAGCTCTCGCGACCGAGGGATCGGGCGGCGGAGGTGGCGCGCACGGCTCAGGTCTCCACCAGACGATGATAGGCCTCGCCTCGCGCCACCAGTTGCTCATGCGTGCCGCGCTCGATGATGCGGCCGCGCTCCATCACCAGAATCTCGTCGCAATCGCGGATCGTGCTGAGGCGATGGGCGATGATGAGGCATGTGCAGCCGCGCCGGCGGATATTGTCCATGATGGTCTTCTCCAGCACCGGATCGAGCGCGCTGGTCGCCTCGTCGAGGACGAGAATGGCCGGGTCGTTCACCAGCGCGCGGGCGATCTCGATGCGCTGGCGCTGGCCGCCGGAGAAGTTGCGCCCCCCTTCGGCGACCAGGCACTCATAGCCTCCCGAACGCCGGGTAATGTCCTCATGGATCATCGCGTCGCGCGCCGCCGCGATCACCCGCGGCTCCGGCATGGTCCGGTCCCACAAAGTTATGTTGTCGCTGACCGTGCCGGCGAACAGCGCGATTTCTTGATCGACCGTGCAGAGACCGTCGCGCCGGTCGGCGCGGCTGATCTCGTCCGCGGCCCGGCCATCGAACTGGATGGTGCCCGCCCAAGGCTCATAAAGCCCCGTCACCAGCCGCCCTACCGTGGATTTGCCGCTGCCGGAGGCGCCGACCAGTCCGATGCGGGCGCCCGGTGCGATGGATAGATCAAGTTCGCTGATCAGCGGGGGCTGCAGCCGGCTATAGCCGAAGGTCACGCCTTGAAGGCTGACGGCGCCGCGCAGCCGGCGGTCAATGCGGGCGGGCGCGTTCTCGCTGGCGAATTCGGGCGCCAGCTCATGGTCCAGCACATCGTCGAACTGGTCGAGCACACCGCGCCCCGTCTGCAGCTTCAATCCCGCCATCAGCAACGCCTGCACCGGCGCGTTGAAAGCCGAGCCGAGCATCTGGAAGCCGACCAGCAGACCGATGGTGAGCTGCCCGCCCATCACCAGCCAGCCTCCGACCACGAGAATGGCCGCGGTGCTCAGCTGGCCGAAGAATTCCGGCATCACCGTCAGCAACGCATGGACGCGGCCGATACCCTGCTGCTGGTTGACGACCAGCGCGTGCTGACCCGCCCATTGCGAGAAGAACACCGCATCGGTGCCGCTGGCCTTCAGAGTCTCGATCATCTGCAGGCCCTGCATGGTCTTCCCGCCGAGCTTGACCTGGTCGATCGTGGCCTTGGTCGTCAGTTCGGTCAGGCGCCGCTGCGTCCCCAGGAAGAAGATCAAGTTCAGCGCGGCGGCGACGAGCACGACTGCGGTCAGGGGCGCGCTGTAGGCCAGCATCACGGAGACGAAGAACACCACCGCCGTGGTCTGGACGACGATCTCGACCAACTGGCCGGCCGCCGCCTCGGAAAGCTCCTGCGCCAGTTGCACGCGATTGCCGATACTGCCGGCATAACGCTGCGCATAGAAGCCGAGAGGCAGGCGCAGCAGCCGCCAGACGAAGGCCCCGGCGGCCTGCACGGCGATCCGAGTCTTCAGGCGCTGGAGGATGGTGCCGTTCAGCAAGGCGAGCAGCGCCTGGATAATGGCGGTCGCCACCATGATGAGCAGCAGCCACTTCACCCAGTCGGCCTGCTGGTCGATCAGATAATAGTCGATGAACACCTGGGTGAAGCTCGGGATGATGACGCCGATCAGCACCAGCGAGATGCCGCAGGCGATGATATAGGCCGCCGCCTCGCCGCCGCCTCTCAGCCGGGCGAGCAGACGGCGCACGGTCGGCGGCTTGCTGCCGCCGCGCTGGAACGCCTCGGTCGGTGTGAAGGATAGGACGATGCCCGAATATTGCTGCTGGAACTCCGCGTCGGTGAGGCGGCGCCGGCCGAAGGCGGGATCGTTGAGAAAGACCTTGCCGCCGGCGAAGCCTTCGACCACCAGGAAGTGGTTCAGATTCACGAAGGCGATCATCGGCACCGGCATGGTCTTCAACGCGGCGAGATCGTAGCGCCCGCCGCGCGCGTCCATCCCGTAGCGACGCGCGGCGCGCACGATGTTGCCGGCCGAACTACCGTCGCGCGACACGCCGCAGGAAATGCGCAACTCCGCCAGCGGCACCCAAAGCCCATGGGCGGCCAGCACCATGCCGAGCGCCGCTGCGCCGCACTCGGTCGCTTCGAGCTGCAGGACGGTCGGGGTACGAACGGGCCGGATCCGCGCCATGCTAGAGGCCAAGCTGCGTGAGCACGAACTCGCTGTTCGGAATCAGCAAGGCGATGATGGGAATGTCGCCGACAATCACCTGGCTGGCCGTCAGCGTGCCGGGCGCGATGGCGGCGGCTGGCCCCTGACCGGACGACCACTTATAGCCGCTCGGGGTGCCGGGGTCCTTCTCAAGCGCGATCGTCACCGCCACCGGGGCGCCGTTGCGCGCGAGCTGCTCGACAAGGGTCGAGTTCTTCAACACCCGCATCATCGCCTCCCTGCTGGCGGGAATGGCAGAGACGTGGGTGACCCGGCCACGGATGAAGCCGTCGCGCTGCACCCGAACCGTCGCCGGGATGATCTGCGCCTCCATGCCCGGCGTGATGCGCTTGCCCTCGCCGCGCCCAACATAGACGAGATTGACCAGCTGATCGACGCCGTCGCTCTCGCGCGGCAGCATCCGCAGGATTGCGCTGCCGGCCGTGATCAGCTCGCCCGTATTGGCGGCTTGCTCGACAACGGTGCCGTCGAGCGGCGCGGTCACGCGGGTCGTGCGCGCAAACTCGAGCTCCATGGCCGCAAGGTCGCGTTCGGCCGCGGCGACCTGCATCTCGCTCTCCAGGGCCTCGCGATGCGAGCGCGTGGCCTGAAGCTGCTCGTCGGTCGCGGTCTGGGTGAGCGCGTTTTCGGCTTCGAGGCGGTTGGTCTGGGTCTGCTGAAGCTGCGCCCTTAAACCCAAGACGCGCTCGCGCGTGATCAGCCCGCGCTCAAGAAGCGCTTCCTGCGTGGTAAGCAGAGCGGCCGTGGTGGCCTCAAGCTGGCGCAAATTCGCGATGCGGGCCTTAAGGCCGCTCGTACGCTCCTCGATCAGCCCGGCGCGCGCCGACTCCTCGCTGGCGAGGAAAGCGAGGATGCGGCTGCGTTGATCCTTGAGCTTATCGAGCTCCAGCCGCTTCAGATCCAGCTTCATCTGAAGCTCCGGCTGCTCCAGTTCAGCCACATGCTGGCCCGCCTTCACCACATCCCCCGGCGCGACGAGGAGGCGCGTGAGATAGCCATTGGTGGAGGTGACAACATCCGCCACGCCGCCCGGGCTGAGCAAGATACCTTCGCCGGACACCTTCACCGGCGCCCGCGAGACCATGCTCCACGCCAACGCGGCGCCGAGGACGAGGGTGAGCACGCTCAGCGCCACCCAGGCGAAGGAAGGCACCACCCGCAGCATGCGGTCCAGCTGATCCGGGCTTGGCGGCCGCACGAGCGGACGCGGCACGGTTGGCGTCGGACTGGAAGAGGCAGCTGGGGCGGCGGGAACGTTCATTCAAGGGCCGGGACAGCAGTGCCGCGCACGAGGCCACAGCAGAATGAGGGAACGGGACGAGCGACGCGGACGCCCAGTAACGGATTTCACCGTATTACAGTTTAACTTCCCATGCCTCCACAACCGCGACACCCCACGAGATCAACGAGGCCGGGGCCCATGCTTCAGGCCTTCGCGACCAGGGCGGCGCCTTGATGGTCGCCGCAAAGCGCCGAGGCACTGGCTGGGTCATGCTGACCCACTCGCCAGTCTGTCACGGCTTGGCTTTGCTGCCATCAGTGCCCATGAGGACGCCCATGGTGACGCCGCCAACGACGGCGCCGATCAGCAGCCCTCCGACGAGAAGCCCTTCGAGGATCAGCCCGCCCGACACCGCATCGAGCTCCGCGTCGGAAAGCTCGGCGCCGGCGTTCCGGGCAGCCGCCAGTTCGTCATTGCCGACCTCGTAGCCCTCCGCCCGCAGCCGCGCGCCGAGGTCGTCAACGGACGTGATGCCGGCGTAGGACGCCGCAAGCTCCGGCTGGTTCTTAAGGACAGTGACGAAGCGGTGAAGGTCGGCTTGGCTCATGATGCGGATCCTGACTTTTGAAACGGCCGGAAGAACAGAAGGGCGGAACGAGAATCGCAGAAGCGGGCGTCTGCGCTCCCGGCGAGCCCGCCCGCGGCCGGCGGGAACTGACGTGGAGCCTCATCCCGCCGATCCGTTGCCCATCAATCAATGTTTGGAAGAGCACTGCGCCAAGCATGTCTCGGCGACCAGAAACCCGCGCCCGACACGCCGTCGAGCTGCTGATCGGTCAGGCCTGCCGAAGCGGGCAGCGTGGCCACATAATGCGCCACCGCCTCGTCGGTCACCTCGAAGCCGTCCGCGCGCATCCGGGCCGCCAATTGGACGGCGCTTTCGATGCCGCGGTAGTGCTCGCCTAGCTCGGGATTGGCCTGCAGCGCCTCGGCGAAACGCACGAATTCACGCTGGTTCGCTTCGCTGATGCTTGGTTCGGACATCACCAACGCCCGCCCGTGCGAAGGTTGAAATGGCTTGAAATTCCGGCGCCGGCGATGGCGTCGAGCGAGCCGTCCGCAAGCGCCTCAGCTGCACGCGCGAGGTAGGCGGCGGCCTCGGCATCGCTGACGCCATAGCCGGCCTCGCGCAAATGGGCGGCGAGGTCGGCGGCGTTGCCGATCTCGCGCCAGTGCTGCGCGAGGGCGGGGTCGGAGGAAGCGGCGTCGAGAACGCGCTGAAGTTCTGCCTGGCTCATGTCCGCTCTGCTTATGTTTGATCGGGAGAGGCTGTTCTAGGCGTGCGGGGCGAGCGGCGCCTGACCCGCAGTCTCAAAAACTTGCCGCGCCGTCTCATCTCGTCGGCCCGCCTGGACGGCTTGACAGACAGGCGGCGAGCGGTTGCATCTGGGCCGGCGGGAGAGGAGTCCTTACAGACCATGTCGAGCGGGCAGCGGGAACCACCTACGGTCCATCGCTTCGACAGCGCGAGCGTGCCGCACGGGCAGCGGTTCGAGCAGTGGTCCGACCTGTTCTCGCCGATCTTCGAGGTCAGCCTGCCTGATCGTAATGCACGCGAGGTCTTTCACGGCCGATTGGAGACCCACCATCTCGGCGGAGTCCTGCTCGGGCGCTGCGCCACCGTCACCCAGACATTCCAGCGCAACGCCCAGGTGATCGCCCGAAGCGGCATGGATCATTATCTGATCCAACTGCTCTGCGCGGGCACATCGCAAGGCTCGATGGGCAAGCGCGAGGTGGATGTGCGGCCGGGCGATATCTGTGTGTTCGACCTCGCACAGACCATCCACACCATCGACCGCGATATCGACGCGCTCACCCTGTGCCTGCCGCGCGAATTGCTGGCGCCCCTCGTGGCCGAGCCGGACGGGCTGCACGGCATCGTTCTGCGCGGGGACACACCGGTTGGCGCGGTGCTCGCCAATTACATCAGCTCGCTCAGCCGGGTCGTCACCTCGCTTTCCGCGCGCGAGGCGGGGGGCATTGCGCGGGGCACGCCCGCTTTCATCGCGGGTTGCCTCGGCCCGTCGATGCGTTCCATCGAGCTCGCGCAGGAACGCCTTGAAGTCACGCGCCTGGTCGCCATCAAACGTTTCATCGAATCCCAACTGGCCAGCCCGGAGCTTGACCCCAGTCGACTTTGCGAGACCTTCGGCCTGTCACGACCTACGCTCTACCGCTTGTTCGAGCCCATGGGCGGGGTGGCCGGCTACATCCTCCACCGTCGGCTGGCTCGATCACTTGCCGATCTCACCTCCACCCGGCACCACCGTATTGCCGACATTGCCCATCGCTGGGGTTTCAGCTCGGAAGCCGCCTTCAGCAAGGCCTTCCGCGCCGCCTATGGCATGTCACCGCGGGAGGCCCGGTCGGGCGAATGGCGAGCCGGCCTGCCGGTTGAGAACGGCACCAATGTTCTGAAACGGTGGTTTCAGGACCTCGCCGTCGTTTGACGCGCTGCGCGCACCCTACGCGGGGTAAAGTGAGTGCATCCAGCGGCGCAGCAAACGTTCGGCAGCCCCGTCGTCCGTACCGGCGTGCTCGGGCGCCAGCAGACGCCGCAGGCTCTCCGCCGTATCGCCGGCCTCGGTGGGAGACATGCCATAGGCGGCTCGGAAGGCGCGGCTGAACGAAGCTTCGGAACCGAAGCCCCAGCGCAGCGCGACATCGAGCACACGCCCGCGCTCCTGGCGCCGCGTCATAAGCTCGGCAAAAGCGCGGGCGAGCCGGCGGCGGCGGATGTAGGCGACCAAACCGCCCTGCTCCTCGAACAGGCGGTAGAGGCTGGACCGCGAGATACCGAACGTGCGGCAGATCGTGTCGCCTCCGAGATCGGGCGCCTCCAGCCGCTCGTTGATGAACCGCTGAATCCGCTCCAGCGTTATCGCATGCATCTCGGCGACGGTTCGCTCCCGAGCGTCGAGGCTCGACCCGAGGCAAGCGGCGATCAGATGTGCCGTGCCGCCGGCAATTACGTGCGCCTCGCGCCCGCTCATCTGGCCGAGCTGGGCATAGAGCGTGCGCAGATGATCCCCGAGCAAGGCGCCGATGCCCGTACTCCCTGCCAGCACCACCCCGTGAAGCGCATCCGGCGACTTCACAAGGGGTGCAAGGCTGGCGCGGGGCACGACCACCGTGATGTTGCGAAAGGCGCTCGCCTGCGTCGCCAGAGGGCGGGACAGATCGAGCACGCAGACATCCCCCGCGCGTATCTCCATCTCCCTGCCGCCCGCCGTTCCGGCGAAACCGCCCTCCAGATAGACCTGCACCAGCACATGCTCGACCGCGGTCCGCGCGATGGTGGCGCCGCTCCGCTGGAAATTCACCGCGGAACCGGCGGTGTCGGCGATAAGCATACCACCGAGATGAAAGGTGGTAATCGCGCCGTCGAAATCATCATCTGCGCCGCGCCCGGGCAACGACACGTCAAAAACGGTAGAAAGGATATCGCTCCATTGTTCGAAACAGGTGCGGCCGGCCAGCGCGCCCCGTTCGAAATCAAACCTCGGCAGGTCCGAAACGTCGTCAGCCACGAAGTAACCTTGAGCCAGCGTTATGAAGTGCGCAGATGTAGCCTAACTTCTACTCAACCCCGTGGTCGCATCAAGCAAGCCGTCGGCAAAGGCTTCCTCGTCCGATCTTGCGGTGCTCGCGCGAATCCGAGCGGCACTCAATATGCTTCCGTGGCCGCCTGCCGCCGCCCACCACCTTGCATGGCGCACCTTCCATTTTTAGCTCTCAGGCCGATTTCAGAGCGAGACCAGCCAGTGGGCAAAGACCCGCCGCACGGGGTCGGCTTCCTTTTCGGAGTCACGTCTCACAATAGGCGCCCCCTCCGCCAGGGCCGCGCGCGCATCACGTGGGGAACAGCCGTAATAGGCCTTAAAGGCATGACTGAACTGCGATTCGCTGGAGAAGCACAGATCCTGGCCCACGGCCCCCACGGCGAGGTGACCGGAGCGGAGATCACGGATCGCCTGATGCAGGCGCGCCTCGCGAATGGCCCGTGCGACACCGCCCAGGGGCTCGAACAATCGGTACAGACTCGCTCGCGACATCCCGATCTCCCGAGCGAGCATTTCCGGGTCCAAGCGCGGGTTGCGCAGGTTCGCATGAATGAAGTCGCGTGCCTTTCGCACGAAAGCGAGATCGAGTTCTGCCCGCGCGTGCCGGGCGTTTTCCTTTCCCGGCTGAAGACAGGCCGCGATCAAATGCGGTGTCAGGCTGAGCAGGTCGTCCGCCGTCTTGACGCCTGTGCGCTGGGTGAACCGCATCAGCGACACCACATGCTCAGCCAGAAACAAAGCCTGCGGCGTAAGCAGGCTATCGCCATGGAACGACGCTAACGCGTCGCGCACGGGACCGGCGAAGGCGTAGCGCGGGAGGATCAGCGAAATATTGTGCTCGGGCGTCTCTCGGTGGTCTATCGGCTGGCCGAGATCGATCACGGTGAGTGCCTGCGCCTGTCCTCCTTGGTCGGGCGCGCCATCGAGATCGATCCGCAGCATGAAGTGATCGAGAAAGTCCCGCAGGATGCGCTGGCGTGGACGCTCGAAGATGAACCGTTGAGTCTGCATTGCACTCAGCAGCATCGTTCCGAGATTGGCGCTACTGATGGCGCCTTCAAACCGCGATCTCTCGTCGGGTGGAACCTGCGACATCTCGAACATGGTGTTGATCCGTAGGCGGAACGCGTCGAAGCGTTCCTCTGCGGGAGCTTCCTGCGTCGAGAAGTGATGAAAGCGCACGTTCTTCTGCATCGTTCCCCGAACGGTAATTAGTTCCGACAAACTTGGCTACTACTGTTGCCGGGCAAATTTTGAGACGCCGGAGCAATTCCGGTCGGTCATTCTGCGACGCTTACGATAACACTTCATGCAGCTCTATCTATAGCGTGGAGGACGGGTGTTGATCATCCACGGTCAAGGTTCCTCGTCTCATGTGTTGCAGCAAATCTGCGCCGCCGCGCGGCATCATCCCGGTCGCGCTCGCCGGCCTCATTCTTGCTGCCGTCCCGGCGCTCGTATGGTCGAGCCCGGATCCGGCCATCGCCGCCTGCGACGAACTGGCAGCCAGCCCCAATGACCATGCCCCCGGACGGCCCGGGGTCGCCTTTGAAGACATCGACGGCGAACGCGCCAGGGACGCCTGCCGAACGGCGCATCGCAGCGAACCCGACAATGCGCGGCTCGCCTTTCAGCTTGGGCGCGCCGAGCAGAAGCTCGGCAACCACGCCGAAGCGCTCGCACTGTTCGAGGAAGCTCGCCTTAGGGGCTACAGCCTTGCTGATGTCGCGATCGGAATCCTCCACGACCAAGGCCTGGGTGTTCCGCAGGATTACGGCAAAGCACTGGCGCATTACCGCCGCGCGGCTGATGCAGGAATTGGCGTCGGCCTGAGCAATGTAGCCGATCTATATGCTGAGGGACTCGGTGTGCCTCGCGAAGACGCAAAAGCTCTCGCGCTGTATCGCCAGGCGGCGGCGGCCGGCTATGTCCCCGCTTATGGCAAGCTTGCGGATCGTCTCGCGGATACATACGCGCCCAGCAATGATCCACGCCCGGTGATCGACGCCTATCTCGCCGCATCCGGACATGGCATTGGCTCCGCAAATGTCGCCCTGGGAGAGTTCTACCGAGACGGCCGGTTTGGTCTGCAGGCTGATCCTGTGGCCGCCAGCGCGCATTTTGAAGCCGCCATGGCAGCGGGGGAGCCCGTCGCGGCTCTTCACCTCGCCGAGCTGCTTACCTTCGGCCGCGACAAGGCGCGGCGCAACCTCGTCCGCGCTGGCGAGCTGCTCGCCGGCCTGGCCGAAACCGGTGATGCGCCGCTGCGGTCAGATGCGCTGGCACTGCTTGCCGAGATCGCCCTGCAGCGTGTCGGGGAGGAAAAGCAGGCCGCGCGCCTGATTGATCAGGCCCTCGTCCTCCAGCCCGACAATCCCGGAGCCTTAGCGGCCTTATCCGAACTGCTGCTGCGCAGCCGCGACTTTCATGGCGCGGATGCTGCGCTCGCCAGCGCCATTGAGGCGGCTCCCGACTGGGCGCCCTATTACCTGCGCCGCGCCGGAGTCCAAGAGGAGATGCATCAACCAGAGGCGGCGGAAAAGCAACGTGCGAATGCTGCGGCCGTCTCGGCCGGAGCTGGCATACTGCCTCGGTAGCCGAAGCCCCAGACAGGCAGATTGACGCCGCGAAGAGCCGGAGGCTTAATTTGATAGCACCGGATTGATAAATTTACGAACTCATGCAAATAGCGATTACGCTTCGACAGAAAATACACAGGGAGAACAGTCATATGAAACACGAAAAATTGGTAGAATTTAGCAAAAAAACAGATATTGAAATCGAAAGTCCATCAAAATATTTGCATATATTTGAAAGCTCAAATTCGCTGATAAATTATGCGGCTTCAAAAAATTATAAGCTTTCCGAAACGGAAGCCGACGATCTGATTTTACAGTTTCGTGAATCTGTCGGCGAGTCCAAGGCGCAACCGCTCTCCGACGAAAGTCTCGACCTTGTAAGCGGCGCCGGGGCCCGACAGCCACACTGGTCCTAGGTCGTGGACTCATAACTTCTGACCCACAGTCGCGCTGAGGCCAGCGCGACTGCCGCGAGGAAGTTCCTTGCGAGCTTGTCGTATCGGGTGGCGACGCGCCGGAAGTGCTTGAGTTTGCAGAAGAAGCGCTCGACGAGGTTGCGCTGTCGATAGAGGCGCGGATCGACCGATCTCTGGAGCTTTCGGTCGCGCTGGGTCGGGATGTGGGCCTGTCCGCCGCGTCGGCTGACGAGATCGATCAGGTGCTGCCAATCATAGCCACGATCGGCGATGACGATCGACGTTGCCCGCAGGCCTTCGAGCAGACCGGGTGCGGCAGCCTTGTCCGAAGCCTGGCCCGGCGTGAGCGCGAGGCGGACCGGCAGTCCATGCTCGTCGACGACGACATGGATCTTGCTGGTCAGTCCTCCACGAGAACGGCCGATGGCGTGATCCGGGCCCCCTTTTTACCGCCGGCGGCGTGCTGGTGGGCGCGGATGATCGAGCTGTCGATCAACTGCATCGATTGTGGCGACGCGGCCGCCAATGCCTCGAAAACCCGCAGCCATACGCCCGCCTTGGCCCAGCGATTGTAGCGATTGTAGGCCGTCGTATAGGGGCCGTAGCGCTCCGGCAGGTCGCGCCAAGGCGAGCCCGTTCGCAGGATGTAGAAGATCGCGTTCAGGACGCGACGGTCATCCGTTCGCTTCACGCCGCGGGGCTTGTTCGGGAGCAGCGGCGCCATCACCGCCCACTCCGCATCCGTCAGGTCGAAACGCGCCATCCAAGTTCCTCCGCTGTCGAGGAACTTGAATCACAATCCCACCCCACACGGAATCCAGCTTATGGGTACAGAACCTAGAGCCGGCGCCGGTCGGCCAGCACCGCAGGCTGTTTCAATCTGATCGGATTCCGCGCTGGAAGTGGGGGTAATCCGCGCCGCGACCGAAACCGGCGCGACCAACACCTGCGTAACCGGGGCGGCGCGGCCGGGGAGCCCGCCGGGGCGGGGGCAGGAGCGGGCGCAGGCGCGGGTAATTCCTTCAACAATACGCCGTAATCCTGCGCACGGTAGTTTTCCCGTCCGCTCGATCCGGCGCCAAGGAGTTCCCCGTGCTCAACCGTCGCGACCTGCTTCGCACATCCGCCGCCACCGCCCTCGCTCCGGCCCTCGCCGCGGCCGGCCTTTCCGGGCCGGCGCTGGCCGAGACCGCCCCCGGCGCGACGCAGCCGAGCATCCGGCAGATCGCCGCCGCCGGTTTCATTTACGGCCTCCCGCTGGTGATGAATTACGGTGTGATGTTCGACAATGTGCTGGACCCGAAGTCCGGCCAGTGGAAGGCGCCGTTCAACACGATCAATCACGAGGCGCGCCTCTTCACCTATCGCGACACCTCGGTCCTCACCCCCAACAGCGACACGCTGACGTCCCTCGCCTGGCTCGACCTGCGGGAGGGGCCGCTGGTGGTCACGCTGCCGCCGGTCGATCCCAAACGTTACGTCTGCGTGCAGTTCGTCGACGGCAATACCTACAATTACGGTTATGCGGGCAGCCGGACGACCGGCAATGGCGGCGGCAATTACCTGGTGGTCGGCCCCCGCTGGTTCGGCCGCACGCCGCCCGGCATTGACGGCGTGTTCCGCTCCTCGACCTTCTTCTCGCTGGTCAATTTCCGCACCCAGCTCTTCGATGCCGGCGACCTGGACAATGTGAAGAAGGTGCAGGAGGGCTATCAGCTGCGCCCGCTCAGCACCTTCCTCGGCACGGGCGAGGCGAAGCCGGCCCAGCATTTCCGCTACCCGGCCTTCTCCAGGGACCGGCTCGATCAGGAGTTCTTCGCCTATCTCGACTTCGCCCTGCGCACCGCCCCGGCCCGCCCGGATGAGCGCTGGATCCGCGACCAACTGAAGCGCATCGGCGTCGGCCCGGATCGCGGCTTTCGCGTGCACGAAATGCCCGAGCAGGATCAGGCGGAGATCATCGCCGGCATGAAGGAGGGCGAGGCGCGGCTCGCCGAGGCCGTGGCCCAGGCCGGCGCGGAGGTGAATGGCTGGCGCATCGGCGCGCCGTTCGGCGATGACGCGTTCTTCCATGGCGACTGGATGCTGCGCGCGGTCGGCACCCGGCTCGGCATCTACGGCAATGACCCCGCCGAGGCGCTCTTCCCGGCCGCGCGGACCGACAAGGACGGCCAGCCGCTCGACGGCGCCAAGCATCGTTACACGCTGACCTTCCCGAAGGACGGGCTGCCGCCGGTCAACGCCTTCTGGTCGGTGACGGTGTATGACGGCAAGACGCAGCTTCTGAGCAAGAACCCTATCGACCGCTACCTCATCAACTCGCCCATGCTGCCCTCGCTGAAGACCGACCCGGACGGCTCGCTCACCCTCTACATCCAGAAGGAGACACCGGGCGCGGACAAGGAAGCGAACTGGCTGCCGGCGCCCGACGGGCCGATCTCCCTGGTCATGCGGCTCTATTGGCCGAAGACCGGCGCCCCCTCGATCCTGCCGCCCGGAAAGGGCACGTGGCAGCCGCCGGGCATCGTGCGCGTCGCCTGAGCCTCCAGCGCTCGCGGCCAAGCGCTCCGCCCCACCCTCGCGTGCCGGTCTGCCGCGCGGGGGTTCAGATCAGCCGCATGCCGCGCAGGCTGGCATGGCCGTCCTTGCCGACGATGATGTGGTCATGCACCTCGATGCCGAGGGGCTTGGCCACATCGATGATGGTCTTGGTCATCTGGATATCGGCATTGGACGGGGTCGGGTCGCCGCTCGGGTGGTTGTGCACGAGGATCACCGCGCTCGCCGCCAGTTCGAGCGCGCGCTTCACCACCTCGCGCGGATAGACCGGTGTATGGTCCACCGTGCCGCGCTGCTGCACCTCGTCGAGAATGAGCTGGTTGCGCTTGTCGAGGAAGAGGATGCGGAACTGTTCCTCCTCGGCGAACGCCATCGAGGCGCGGCAATGCGCCAGCACGGCGCTCCAGGAGGACAGAACGGGGCGCGCGCGCATGCCCTCGCGCGTGATACGCTCCACCGCGGCGGCGACGATCTTGAACTCGGTGATGATCGCCTCGCCCACCCCCTTCACCTCGCGCAGGCGCTGGGGCGAGGCGGTGATGACCTCGGCGAAGGAGCCGAAGCGTTCGATCAGCTTCTTGGCCAGCGGCTTCACGTCGGCGCGCGGTACCGCGCGGAACAGCACGAGCTCCAGCATCTCGTAATCGGCCAGCGCCTCCGCCCCCGCCTGGCGGAAGCGTTCGCGCAACCTCTCGCGATGCCCGACGAAATGGGGCGAGGTGTCGGGCAGCGCGGTCTCCGCGAAGCCGTCACCGGCCGCGGCCATGAGTGACTCATCCTCCAGCGGCTTCCCCATCCAGCCCCCGACCGGCTTCAACCGTTGCTGAACATCGGCTTGTGATAGCCCTTGGGCGAGATCGTGAAAATCTCGCACCCGCTCTGCGTAACCCCGACCGCATGTTCGAACTGGGCGGAGAGCGAGCGGTCGCGCGTCACCGCCGTCCAGCCATCCGACAGCACCTTCACATGCGGCCGCCCGAGATTGATCATCGGTTCGATGGTGAAGATCATGCCCGGCAGAAGCTCCGGCCCCTCGCCGCGCCGGCCGACATGCACGATGTTCGGCTCGTCGTGGAAGAGCTGGCCGACGCCGTGGCCGCAGAAGTCGCGCACCACGCTCATATGCAGCGGCTCGACGAAATCCTGGATCGCCGCGCCTATGTCGCCGACATGGTTGCCCGGCCGCACCTCGGCGATCCCGCGCATCATGGCTTCATAGGTCACGTCGAGCAGCCGCTCTGCCCGGCGCGGAATCTCGCCCACGGGGAACATGCGGCTCGTGTCGCCGTACCAGCCGTCGACGATCAGCGTCACGTCGACATTGACGATGTCGCCCTCGCGCAGCGGCTTGTCGTTGGGAATGCCGTGGCAGACGACATGGTTGATCGAGGTGCAGGTGGACTTGCGGTAGCCGCGGTACATCAGCGTCGCCGGCAGCGCGTGATGATCCATCGCGAATTCGAAAACGGCGGCGTCGATGGCCTCGGTCGAGATGCCCGGCTGCACCATCTCATGCACGAGATCGAGCGCCTCGGCGGCGAGGCGGCCGGCCTTGCGCATCCCGGCGAAACCCTCCGGCCCGTGCAGCTTGATATGGCCGGTCTTGCGCAGCGGCGCGCCAGCGGCCTCGACATAACTCATGATCGAACGTCCAGTCCTGAAGCTTGGCCGAATGTAAGCGATCCGTACCCGCACGCAAGGAAAGCCGGCCGTCCCGCCGCGCGCATGTGAGGTTGTTCAGCCCAACACCTTGGCCATGTGCACCAGCCGGCGGTCGGGCATCTGCTCCACCCGCTCGATGGCGAAGCCCTTGCGGCGATACCACTGGATGTTGGCCGAGAGCGGCTCGCCGGTGTAGAGCCGCGCCGTGGTGCGCCCGAGCGAGCGCGCCCGCGCCTCGCCGGCGGCGAGAAGCGCGTTGCCGAGCCCGCTGCCCTGCGCCATCGGGGCGGTGGCAACGCTGTCGATCAGGAGATCGTCCGGCCGCGCCTGAAGCACGAGAACGCCGTCGAGCCCTTCCCGGCCCTCCGTCTCGCTGTCGGCCACCCACACCTCGCGCGAGCGCAGCACGTCCTTGTAGTTCCACAGCAGCGGCACCGGCTCCACCCCGAGCAGGATTCGGTTGCGGGCATAGGCGGCCTGCTGCACCGCCTCGATGGCGGGAATATCCTCGCTCGTCGCGCGCCGGAGCGTGCGCCCCGCCGCTTCCAGACGATCGGCGTTGAAAACGCCGAGCGCCACGCGCTGCGCGCCGTCCGCGTCGAAGTTCTCCGGCGCCAGCCAGCTTTCGAAAGCCACCGCGATCTGCGGCCATTCCTCCTCCAGCATCGCGAACCACGCCGTGTCGCGGTTACGGCCCTTCACGATCATGTGGTGGCGGAAAATCCCCTCGAAGCGGAAGCCATAGCGCTCGGCCGCGCGCCGCGAGGGGGCATTGAGGGCGTTGCACTTCCACTCATAGCGGCGGTAGCCCAGCGTCTCCAGCGCGTGGCGCGCCATCAGATACATGGTCTCCGTGCCCGCCGGGGTCTTCATGAGGGCCGGCGTATAGAGAATGTGCCCCACCTCGATGCAGCGGTTCGGCGGGTCGATGCGCAGATAGGTCGCGTGGCCCACCGCGCGGCCCGTCGCCTTGTCGACGATGGCGAAGAGCAGCGGATCGTCCTTCGCCGCCGCCGCCGTGTAATAGGCCTCGAAGGCGGCATAGTCGGGATAGGGCCCGTTGGGCAGATAGGCCCAGATCGCCGCCGATCCCGGCCCGCGGGTGGCGGGAAACAGGTCCGGCCCATGCGCCGCGACGTCGAAGGGAACGAGATCGACCCATGTGCCGCTGATCACCGCGCGCGCCGGGCGCGGGGCGGGCGTCGTATCCACCACCTCGCCCAAGGGCAGGCTCATCTCGTCCGTCACGGCGACCTCCACCTATTGCGCCAAGCGCCGACCGCAGGCGTCGGCCCGCCGGTGCGGCCTTGAAGCCGCGTCCTGTCCGTGGGACAGCTTGGCAAAAACCACAAGCGATTTCTGCCGCCCGCCCGGCTCGGAACCGCTCGACGAAGTAACAAGGAGTGAGGATGACGCCCGCCAGCCCCGCCATCCAGCCTGTCGCCGCCTTCTCCCGCATCGGCGAGGAGAACGCCTTCGCCGTGCTGGCCCGTGCCGCGGCCCTGTCGGCGCAGGGGCGCGACATCATCAATCTCGGCATCGGCCAGCCGGATTTCGCCACCCCCGGCCACATCGTGGAGGCGGCGGTCAAGGCGCTGCGCGACGGCCATCACGGCTACACGCCGTCGACCGGCATCGCCCCGCTGCGCGAGGCGGTCGCCGCCGATATCCACCGCCGTTTCGGGGAGGAGATCGACCCGGCGCGCGTCGTCATCGTGCCCGGCGGCAAGGTGACGATGTTCGCCGCCATCCTCATGCTGGGCGAGCCGGGCGCGGAGATTCTCTATCCGGACCCCGGCTTTCCCATCTACCGCTCGATGATCGAATTCACCGGGGCGACGCCCGTCCCGGTGCCGATCCGCGAGGCGAACGGCTTCGCGTTCTCGGCGGAGGAAACGCTCGCCCTCATCACGCCGCGCACGCGCCTGCTCATTCTCAACTCGCCCGCCAACCCGACCGGCGGGGTCACGCCGAAAGCGGAGATCGACATGCTGGTGGCGGGCCTTGCCGCCCATCCGCAGGTCGCCATCCTCTCGGACGAAATCTACGACCAGTTCCTCTTTGACGGGCAGGCGCACACGACGCTGCTGTCCTACCCCGAAATCCGCGACCGGCTGATCCTGCTCAACGGCTGGTCGAAGACCTACGCCATGACCGGCTGGCG